>CAZRBE010000104.1:0-2510 GCA_964598285.1 uncultured Mycoplasma sp. | reverse complement strand
AGCATGACTGGACTATATGGGCGCAAATAAGGTGCGTGCTGCACTGTTCAATGTAAGTAACACCCGCAACAATGGCAATATCATACCAAAGGCATATTCATAACATTGTCGCAAAGGTGAACAAGGCCAATTATCTGGTCTTTCAGGCCAAATAATATAAGTTCCTCTGTGTGGTTCAAATTCCCCAGGCATTCTAAAACCATCTTCTTTAGGAATACTAGTTAATTTTTTCATAAATAAATCTCCTTCTATTATATAAAGAGAAAGAAATTCTTTCTCTTTATATTATTTTACTTTTATATTTTATTAATCTTTAATACGAGAAACTAAAATTTCTTGAATAATAATTGATATTACAACTCCTATAATTAAAGGTAAATTAGCAATAATTGATTCTTTTGTAAAATCAATAAACATTGTAAATACTATTGCTAGTATTAATAATATCATTGGTATATAAGACATTAAATTAATCATTAATTTTCCCCCAGGAACTTTAAATACTCTTGGAGTATGATCAATTTTACGAAGTTTTAAAAATGCTAAGAATAATGGAACATAGCCAATTAATAATGTAACTAAGCTTAAACTAAAGAATGTCCAGAATAGATTATTAGCACTATCACTTCCAAATTCACCAAGTAATACCCCAATTACTACTAAAACTGCAGCAACTATTCCACAAATTAAAGCACTACCTGTTGCTACTCCTTTACTATTAGTCTTTTTAAATACACTTGGAAGCCCACCATCATCAGCAGAATATTTTGCAACACTATGAACTCCAAATGACCAAGAAGCAATATTTGCTACCATTGTATAAATAAACATTAAACCTACAACAATTACAATTACTCTAATAACCGAATCACTTACTCCAAGTGAAGTAAGTAAAAGAGCAAAACTTTCAGTAATTCCTGATGCTTCTGCTTGTTCAGTTGTCATAGCAATATTTACTCCAGTTGCTGGTAAAATATAGAATAATGCCATTAAAATTCCACCTACTATTAAAGCTTTAGGAATTTCTCTTTTAGGATTTTCCATATCATCAACAAATGTAGCAACTACTTCAAATCCTAAGAAATTAAAGATAATTACAGATATAAATGATAAACCTGCTAAATCGAAACTTGGTAATAAATCAACAACACTTTCTACAGGGTTAGCACTATTTCCTGTTTTTAAGAATACATAGATTCCTAAAAATCCAAGTCCTACCATAAATAATATTTTGAAAGCAGTTCCAATATTTATAATAACTTTACTTTCTCCAATTCTTTGAGTACTTAAGAAAGTAACTAAAGCAGTATAACCTAATTGTAAAGCAAGTAACATAAATATATTTAATTGAATATCAAATATTCCCATTATAACATCAGTAACTGCAACAGCAAGTGATGCAATCCATAATGGAAAATTAATCCAATAATTCCAAGCTACTCTTCCAGCCCATTTTTTTCCAAATGCCTTTTTTACCCAATCATACATACCACCTTCACTTGGAAAAGTGCTTCCAAGTTCTGCAGTAATTAAACCATATGGTAAACAAAAAGCAATAATCAAGAAAATCCACCAAAAATATTGAGAATTTCCTATTGCAGCAGTTGGTGTTACACTTTCTGCTACTAATGTAATACATACAGTAGCAAGTATTGCATCAACTAATTTAAATTTTTTCTTTTTAATTTGTCCTTCCATTTAATTCACCTACTTAATTCCTTTTCACATATTTTTTTTGTTTCTTCTAATTTTCCCATAAAATAAACAAGTAAAGCTCTCATAGCTGTTAGTCTATTTTCAGCCTGATCAATAACTATAGAATATTTTGAATCAATTACTTCATCAGTAACTTCTTCATTTCTCGTTGCAGGCAAACAATGCATAAATTTAACATTAGGTGAAGCCTTGTTTATCATGTCCATATTTACTTGATACTTTGGATAAAAAATATTTTTTCTTTCTTTTTCAGATAATTCTGCTTCATAAAGACCATACCATACATCTGTATAAATAAAGTCTGCATCTGTTAATGCTTCCTTTTCATTTTCAGTTATTAAAAATGATCCACCTGATTGTTTACAATTATTTTCTGCAATTTTTATAAATTTGTCTTTTAATTGAAATCCTTTAGGTCCATATTGAACAAAATGTCCACCCAAATGAGTTACTATCATCATAAGTGAAGCGCAAACTTGTGTGGCATCACCTACAAAAACTACTTTTAAATCTTTAAATGTTTTCCCTTGTGGCATATTTTCAAAGATGGTTATAATATCACCCATTTCTTGAGTTGGATGATTATAATCACTCATTCCATTTAATACAGGTATTCCAGCAAATTTTGCTAATTCTACTATACTTTCATGTTTTTTTACTCGAGCCATTAATATATCATCTAACCTGCCTAAAACCATGGCAGTATCTTTTAATGTCTCATGCTCTCCTAATTGAATTTGACCTGGTGCTAAATACTGAGCATGTCCTCCAAGTTGTGTCATAGCAGTTTCAAA
>CAZRBE010000103.1:0-2602 GCA_964598285.1 uncultured Mycoplasma sp. | reverse complement strand
TGTGGGTATGGATACCAAGATTTAGTGCCGTAACACCAAGTAATTATAATGGTGGAACAGCTGCTGCACCAGGAGCTATATCTGTAACCTTTGTAAATACAAGTACTGCTGCCCATGATGCATTCTTTTGGGATTATGATAGTGATGGAGTAGCAGATACAGGAGAAGCCAAAACAGGATTTTGGTATGGTAAGTTTGAAACAAGTCATAGTACTTTATCATCAAGCACAACAGATAATAATTTAGGATGTACAACAGAGACCTGTAGTAATGCAAATG
Source organism: uncultured Mycoplasma sp. (assembly GCA_964598285.1). Taxonomy (GTDB): domain Bacteria; phylum Bacillota_I; class Bacilli_A; order RF39; family UBA660; genus CAG-611. Next base: position 2,323 of record CAZRBE010000103.1, on the reverse strand, counting down.
GACTAATAATAAAACCAAATGTAATATCATTAATATGTAATAATGTAAGTAATATCTTTTATGCTTCACGAAGTATGGAACAAAATGGAAATGCTTTTGGATTTGATAATATTATAGATACAACCTTAGATACTCATATGAGTAAGAATAATGAATGGGGAGCAGTAGCATATTTAACACAAAGTATCTATGGAAGATGTACATCTTCTACTAGTTGTACCGAAGTAACAAAAAATAATTGTAGTACCTATATAACAGGAATCGGAGGAGATACAGTAAGTGCAGCTGATTCCTCAACAAGTTGTACCACAGCAGCTAATAAATATAATGGAACATATGGGCAATTAGCATCCACAACAGGAAATATCTATGGTATATATGATATGAGTGGTGGAGCATGGGACTATGTAATGGGCAATTATAATAATACTATAGGAAATTCAGGATTTAGTAGTATGCCAAATACTAAATATGTAAATATATATACAGATAGTACTTCCTATACTTCATCTAATTTACAACATGCATTAACAGAGACATCAGGATGGTATGGTGATGATGCGTTCTTTGTAAATTCTTATATCATTTGGTTCATACGTGGTGGATTCTCCTATGACAATAGTACTATCGCTGGTGTATTTTACTTCGGTGGCGATGGTAACGGTTACTGTGACAACAGCTTTCGCCCTACAATAGTCAAATAGAACGTATATTCTTTTGACAGAGCCTTTCCATTAAACTGTGTCTATAGACAAAAATACACATTTAAACTTAACTAAAAAATAGTTAAGTTTTTTTGATAGTAGAAAAATAAAATAATTAACACTTGTAGGATGTTTTAAAACAGATAATTGAAATAAATTTTTATTTCAATAATAAACATAATTTTTATAACACAATTTTATTAGGAAAACTTCCTTTTTATTAAATAAAATAAAAATTTTGTTGTAATATACATAATTATATGATAACATATGTTTGTTTGTAAGGAGGACTTATGAAGTTAATAAATAACCTAATGGCGGATGAAGCTTATCATGCTAATCAATATAAAATTTTTAGAAAACTTAGTTACAGAGATGTGGTTTTAGCTCGTGAATTTTCTAAAGAAGATATTATTTATTTAAAAGAATTAACAGAACAAAAAGATATTTTAGGAACTTTTTATTTTGAAGTTATTGAAAGTAAAAAACTTAGTTATAAATGTGCTATAAAAATAGATGAAGATAGTAATATTTCACAGTTATTTTGTCAATGTTCAAGCTTTAAAAATACTGGTAGTTGTTCTCATTTAATAATGTGTTTTAAATATTATAGTGATCTTATTTTTGCTAAATCAAATAATAATATAGCGCAAGTATCTAATAAATTACTAAAAAAATACTCTTTATTAAATAAACCAGTAATTAAAAAAGAAGTAAAATTAACAATTGAATTTAATTCTAATGAATCTATTTCTTATTATCAAAAAAAAGAAATTAATTATGATTTTTCTATGAAAATTAATATGGGAGTTAATAAAATGTATTCCTTAGGCAATCATCAAAGTAGATTTATGCAAGTTTATAAAGCTCATAAAGGAGAATGTATCTTCGGAAAAGAATTTGTTTATAATTATGATGAATTTTACTTTAATGAAACTAATCAAATGATTTTAAATTTTATTTATAATTATACTAATAATATTATAAAAGATCATATTTATAATGATTTGATGGTTAATTTTTTATCTACCTTTAAAGATGTTCCTTTTACTTTTGATAATCATAGAATAGAAAGTATCAAAGAATGCGTTCCTTTAAAAACTTTTATTAAAAAAGATGATGATCAATATATTATAAGTTTTGATAAAACTGATTTCATTCCTATTGGGAAGGATTATGAATATGTTTTTATGGATGGAGATATGTATCATTTATCAGTTAAAGAAAGAAGTTTATTAAAAGATTTAGTAAATAATTCTACTGATGAAATAATTGTTAATCAAAAAAATGTAGCTTTACTTACAAAAAGTATTTTACCCGTAATTAAAAAAAATACCGTTTTAGATGAGTCTGTTAAAGATGAAATAATTCTTGTAGATGATCCTGATTGTGAACTATATTTTGATTTAAATAATAAAAGTGTAAGCGCTCAAATAAAATTAATTTATAATGAAAAAATTGATTATTTTGATGTAACTAAAAATATTTTAAGAGATGTTGATTATGAAACTAATATTTTAAATGATCTTTTAAGATTAGGATTTATGGTTGAAAATAATAAAATATTATTGACTGATTTAGATAAAATAGTTGAGTTTATTGATACGGATTTAAATGAA
>CAZRBE010000102.1:0-2614 GCA_964598285.1 uncultured Mycoplasma sp. | reverse complement strand
TGCCTAGTATATTTAATAAGACTTGTAAATATATAAAGCAAAATGATAAAGAGGTAACATTTGCTCCAATTATAAAAAGTGTAGATGAACATTTAGATTTTAATGATACCAGTATTAATATTTATAATAAAATAAGAGCTTTATATCCAAATCCTGCGTGTTATGTAGTTATTGATAGTAAAAGAGTAAAAATATATGAAGCAGAGATGGGGAATAATAGATGTGGGGATAATGGAGAAATAATAGAAATTTATCCTAATGGTATTGGAATAAGTTGTAAAGATTCTGAAATAATTATAAAAAAGCTTCAAGTTGAAGGTAAAAATATAATGGACGCTAAAGAATATTTAAATGGTAAAGATAAAGATGAATTATTAGGAAAGATACTTAAATGATTAAAAAAATTCTTTAAAATAAAAGGATTTTTTTATGTTGTAAAGAAATAAAAAAAATTAGCAATTAGGTATTGACTTTGCTAATTATGCATATTATAATATTGTTAGCACTTAAGAAATGGGTGTGCTAAAATTCCAATATATTAAGGAGGTGTTTATGCTTACTACAAGACAAGAAAAAATATTAGAAGAAGTTATAAAAGAATATGTAAAAACAGTAACACCAGTAGGATCAAAACATATTTGTGATTTACTTGATTGTTCAAGTGCAACAGTAAGAAATGAAATGTCAGAGCTTGAAGATATAGGATATTTAGAAAAAACTCATATATCTTCTGGAAGAATTCCAAGTGAAAAAGGATATCGTTATTATGTTGATAATTTAATGAAACCAAAAGAAATGAATGGTGATGATTTATTAAAATTACAAATAATTTTTAATAACAAATCTTTGGCAGTAGATGATTGTCTAATGAAGAGTTTGGAAATTATTGCTGAAATCACAGATTATACATCTGTTGTCTTAGGAAATAAATCAAATGATAATTATTTAAAAAAAGTAGAAGTAATGCCACTAAATACTGAACAAGTATTAGCTATTGTTATTACTGATAAGGGATATGTTTCACATAAACAAATTGATGTAACCAATATTTCTTTAGATGAATTACAAAAGACAGTAGAAATAATTAATAAATTACTTGTTGGAACTCCAATTGATGAAATAAATACTAAACTTGAATTTGAAATAAAGCCTATAATTAATCAATATGTAAAACAACATGAAGCTATTTATAATGCCTTTTATGATGTCTTTAGTGATTTTGCCAGTAGAAATATTTCTTTTATGGGCAAAAATAATATTTTAAATCAGCCTGAATTTACAAATGTTGAAAAAATAAAAAAAATATATAATAAATTGGAATCAAAGGAAGTATTAAATTCTATTGAAGAAGATAAGAATAATATTAATATTTATATTGGAAAAGAATCAAAAATAGATTCTGATGTTACAATTATAAAAACTAAGTATAAAACAGGTAATGAAGAAGGAACAATAGCAATAATTGGGCCAAAAAGAATGGAATATGAACGTGTTGTTAATATGTTGGAATATATAAAAGAAAATATTGAAGGAGGACATTATGGAGAATAAGGATGAAAAATATTTAGCATTACAAACTTGGTATGATGATATTTTAAATAATAGAGATATTGAAAAAGATTATAAAGTTTTAATAGAAAAATATCCGGAAATCAAACAATATTTACTAGATTTGGCAGAACTTTTAGTGGTAAAAGAAGCAGAAAATTTACAAAAAGAAGGTATTTCTACTGATTTACTTTTAAAAAATGTTCATCCAAATATAAAAAGAAGTACTACAAGGTAAGGAGAAAAATAAGTGAAAGAAGAAAATAAACTAAAGAAAAATAGTAAACATGATAAAGAAAAAGAATTAGAAGGAGAATTAGAAAAATTACAAGAAGAAGTATTACGAGGTAAAGCTGAAATAATAAATTATCGTAAAAGAAAAGATGAAGAAATTTCCAATATGCTTAAATATTGTAATGAAGATGTTTTTTTAGAGTTGCTGCCAGTGATGGATAATTTTGAAAGAGCTATAAATTTAGATAATAATAATCTTGATGATAATTTAAGTAGATTCTTAAGCGGTTTTAAACTAATATATTCTCATATGAGAAGTATATTAGAAAAAAATGGTGTTAAAGAAATTGATTGTTTGGGTAAAACATTTGATGCTAATTATGAAACATCAGTGTTTACTGACAATGATCCAAATTATGCAGATGAGGAAGTTTTAGAAGTTTTACAAAAAGGTTATACATATAATGACAAACTTTTAAGAAGTGCATCTGTTAAAATAAATAAAATAGAAAATAAAAATAAGGAAGGAAATGATAATAATGAGTAAAATAATAGGTATAGACTTAGGTACAACTAATAGTTGTGTTGCAGTCTTAGAAGCAGGGGAAGCTAAAGTAATCCCAAATCCAGAAGGAAATAGAACAACGCCATCAGTAGTAGCATTTAAAAATGGAGAAAGATTAGTTGGAGATGTTGCAAAACGTCAAGCAGTAACAAATATTAATACTATATCAAGTATTAAAAGATTAATGGGTACTAAAGAAAAGGTTGAAGCAGAAGGTAAAAAATATACTCCTGAAGAGATAAGCGCTATCGTTTTAGGAAATCTAAA
>CAZRBE010000101.1:0-2646 GCA_964598285.1 uncultured Mycoplasma sp. | reverse complement strand
TGAAAGGAGTTTTTTATGTCAAAATATAAAGTTGTTATTAGTGGATTAAATACTAATGATATAAAGGTTTTAAAAGCATCTGAAACAAAAGAATTACTTATTTTAATGAAAAATGGAGATTTAAAAGCTAGAGAAAAATTAATTGAAGGGAATTTGAAGCTTGTTTTATCTATTTTAAAAAGATTTGGTAAATATGATGGTAATATGGATGATTTATTTCAAATAGGATGTGTTGGATTAGTAAAAGCAATAGATAATTTTGATTTATCACAAGATGTAAAATTATCTACTTATGCTGTACCAATGATTTTGGGAGAAATAAAAAGATATTTAAGGGATAATTCAAGTATTAGAGTTAGTAGAAGTGTAAAAGATATTGCTTACAAAACTTTAAAGTTAAAAGAAGAATTAACTATGAAAAATGGTAAAGAACCAACAATTGAAGAAATGGCAGAGATACTTGATATAGATATAAAAGATATGGTAAATGCTATAGAATCATTAATTCCTCCAACTAGTTTGTTTGAACCAATATATAATGATGGGGGAGATACAATTTATTTGTTTGATCAGATAGAAGATAAAAAAAGTTCTATTGATCTTGAAGTAAAATTAGCAATAGAAAAAGCTATATTAAAATTAAGCGATAGAGAACAATTTATTTTAGATCAAAGGTTTTTTATGGGTAAGACGCAAATGGAAATATCAGAAGAATTAGGTATTTCTCAAGCACAAATATCTAGATTAGAAAAAAATGCTTTGACAAGAATTAGAAAACAATTATAATTTATTCATCTAATAAATAAGATTAAATAGGTGATGGTAGTATGCGATTATCAGAATTACAACACAAAGATATTGTTGATTTAGATGGGCATAAAATAGGTAACATTATTGATGTTAAATTAGATGAAACAGGAAAATTGGAATCATTAATAGTAGAGCCAAGTATTAAAGGAATGTTTAAATTTAATATTAAATCTATTGAAACAGAGATAACTTGGGATAAAATAGAAAAAATAGGAGTAGATGTAATTTTAGTTAAAAATATTTCTTAATTATGATATAATTTAAGAGGTGAAAAAAATGAGCAAAGGAAATAATTTTTTTATAAAATATCAGAATATAGTTTTCATTTATATTTTATCTTTACTATTTTTTGCTATTGATATAGCAACAAAAGCATTAATTATATCAAAAGGAAATGTCTTATTTGAAAAAACTATAATAAATAATTTTTTTTATTTAACACTCACAAAAAATACAGGAGCAGCTTTTAGTTTGTTTCCTAAAGCAACAATATTTTTAATAATTGTAGGTATTTTAGGAATATTAGTTATAAACAACATTTTAATTAAAGAAACTTTAAATAAATTTAAAATAGTATCTTATTCTTTTTTAATCGGAGGTATTTTAGGTAATTTATTTGATCGTATATATAATGGTTATGTAATAGATTTTTTAGATTTCAGATTATTTGGATATAATTTTCCTATATTTAATTTTGCAGATATATTTATAGTAATTGGAGCATTTCTCTTAATAATAGATTTGATAAGGAGTGATTTTTTTGAAAATAGAAGTAAAAAAAGAAAATGATAGACTTGACATATATTTATCTAAAAATACAGATTATTCTAGAAGTAAAATTCAGAAATTGATTGATGATGAAAAAATATTAGTAAATAATAAAATAGAAAATTCTAGTTATAAAGTAAAAGTGAATGATTTAATTGAAATATTGGAATTTTCTGAAGATAATGGAGATATAAATCCTGAAAAAATGGAATTAGATATCATTTATGAAGATGATTATTTACTCATTATCAATAAAAAAAGTGGGATCGTAGTTCATCCTGCTGTTGGTAATCATAGTGGTACTTTAGTAAATGGATTATTATACTATTTTAATGAATTAAGTAATAAAAATTCTATAAGACCAGGTATAGTACACAGATTAGATAAAGATACAAGTGGTCTTATGGTAGTTGCAAAAAATGATTTAGTTCATGAGAAATTATCAACAATGATAAAAAAGAAAAAAATTGAAAGAAAATATCTATGTTTAGTATGGGGTATTTTACCTTATGATAAGGGGACTATTGATGCTCCTATTGGAAGAGATTTAAAAAATAGACAAAAATTTGCTGTAACAAGTGTTAATAGTAAAGAGTCAATTACTCATTTTAAAGTTTTAGAAAGATTAAATGGAGTAACTTTAATTGAATGTAAATTAGAAACAGGAAGAACACATCAGATAAGAGTTCATTTAAATTATATTGGATATCCTGTTGTAAATGATCCGCTTTATAGCAATAAAAAAATTATTAACAATTCTTTTGGGCAAATGTTACATTCAACAAGTATAAAATTTATTCATCCAATAACAGGTGAAAAACTATTTTTTAAAGTTGCTCCACCTAAAGAATTTATGGATATTTTAGCTATTTTTAGATAGCTTTTTTATTTGACCAAAAATTTTAAAAAAAATAAGGAAAATACTACTAAAGTTTAGTATAATAAAGTTGTGTAGATTAATAATATTGCTACAAAAATATATAAAATTAAAAAGTTATTATCAATTTTTCAAAAAAGATGTTAAACACTTAAAAAAAAATTTAAGCAAGTTTGTAATGAGCAACTTAT
>CAZRBE010000100.1:0-2674 GCA_964598285.1 uncultured Mycoplasma sp. | reverse complement strand
TGTCATTGGGCTTATAAAGAACATAAAAATGCTGCGATTGAGATGCAAAATATAACAGAACAAAAGCTTCAATTTTATAAATCAATTATTGAATTAAATGAAGAAAAACTAACAAATGAAGAGTTCGTAAATAGTGTAAAAAATGAAGTATTAAATAATAATATTTATGTATATACTCCTAAAGGAGATGTAATTGAACTTCCTACTGGCTCAACTCCAATAGATTTTGCTTATAAAGTACATTCTCAAGTTGGAGATAAAATGAGTGGCGCTATCGTAAATGGAAATATTGTCCCCCTTACTTATAAATTAAAAAATTCTGATATCATAAAAATAATTACTAATAAAAATTCAATTGGGCCTTCTCGTGAATGGATTAATATTGCAAAAACTACACAAGCTAAAAATAAAATTAAAAGTTTTTTTAATAGAATTAGTAAAGAAGATTATATAATTTTAGGTAAAGATCTTTTAGAAAAAGAATTAAGAAGAAAAAGAATTTCTGCTATTGATTTTTTTAAATCTGATAATATATCGAAAAAACTTCAAGAATTTAAAACTGTTGATTTAGATGATTTATATCTTAATATTGGAAATAATAAATATTCTGTAAAAAGTATTGTTAAAAATGAACAAGAACAAACAGAAAATTTCAAAGATTTAGAAAAAAAAGATTTAAATGCTTTAGATAAAACTAAAAATTCCGATATTATTGTAGGAGATACAAAAAATATAAAAACTCATATTGCTAGTTGTTGTTTACCTGTTCCTGGAGATGAAATAATTGGTTACATTACTAAGATTAATGGAATAAGTATTCATAGAAGTATATGTCAAAATATAATTTATGAAGAAGAAAGAATTATAGAAGCTAAATTTAATAATTCTACTAAAAATTCATATTATTCAGAATTAATTATTTATACTAATTCTACAAAAAATATTATTTCTGATATTGTTCAAGTTACTTCTAATTTAAATATTTCTACTTCAAATATAAATATTATTAACAAAAGTCATAATATTATTTATTCTGTTGTTGTGCAAGTTAAAAATTTAATTATCTTAAATGAATGTATTAATAATTTATGTAAACTAAAATATGTGACAAATGTTGAAAGGAAAATATAATGAAAGTAGTTATTCAAAGGGTTAAAAAAGCAGAAGTAAAAGTAAATAAAAAAACAATTGGGAAAATAAATAATGGACTTTTATTATTTGTAGGTTTTACTCATAATGATGATATTAATACCATAAAATATATTGTAAATAAAATAATTAATTTACGAATATTTGATGATTTAAATGGCATAATGAATTTATCAATTATTGATAAAAAATATGATATACTTTCTGTTTCTCAATTTACTTTATATGGAGATTGTACTAAAGGCAATAGACCTAGTTATATAAATTCTTTAAACTATGAACAAGCAAATAAATTATATGATATTTTTAATGAAGAACTAAAATTATCCTCTATTAATGTAGAAACAGGAAAATTTAGAAGTGATATGGAAGTAGCTTTAGTAAATGATGGTCCAGTAACTATTATTTTAGAAAGGTGATGATTTAGATAAATAAAATTAATTATAAATTAATTAATTTTGCAATTTTTATGATCATCTTTTTTTTTATTATAATAACAAAAGATACTTGGCTTAAAATATTAAATCTAATAAAACAAATATTATTACCAATAATTATATCTTTTACTATAGCATATTGCTTAGATACTTTTGTTAAAGTAATAAATAAAAAAATAAAGAATAATAGTTTATCTATAATAATTATTCTACTAATAACAATAATTATAATAATTACTTCTTTATATTTTTCTTTGCCTATTTTATCTACTCAATTAATAAATTTGTTTGATGAAATAATTCCATTTATAAATAATATATTTGATAAAACCTATTTGTTAAATTATAAATTATTAGAAAATTTAATTATAAACAATTTAAATAGCTTTATAACAATGATTAATAATAATACAATAGCAATAGTTATAAAATCTTTCAATATTATGAGTAATATTGTAATAATTTTTATTTTAACTATTTATATTTTATTTAAAATAGATAGTATAAAATATAAAATAAAAACATATTTTTTATCTAAGAAAAAAGTATTATTAGCTTTAAAAAATATCGATATGTCTTTAAATAAATATTTAAAATCATTATGTTTAATTATTATAATTGAAATTATTGAGTATTCTTTTATTTATTTTATTATTGGCCATCCCAATTATTTATTAATAGGTTTTTTAGCAGGAATTACGACATTTATTCCTTATTTTGGAGGATTGTTTACCAATGTTGTTGCTTTGATAACTGCTCTTAATATATCTAATAACTTGTTTTTAATATGTAGTGTAATTGTTATTATTTGTCCTATAATAGATGCTTATATAATTGATCCAAAAATATATCATAAACAAATAAAAATTAATCCTTTAGAAACAATAATATCTATTGTAGTTTGTTCTACCTTATTTGGGATATTTGGTGTAGTAATAGCAGTACCTTTATATATAGTCGTAGTAGAAATATTTAAAGTTTATAAGCCTAAAATATGAATATTTAATTATATGTAATAACTGTAAAAAACCTATGTTAAGATTTTTTGAAAATGTTACATTTTGATTGCAAGATAGATAAGCAATAAA
>CAZRBE010000099.1:0-2801 GCA_964598285.1 uncultured Mycoplasma sp. | reverse complement strand
TATCCAACAAATGATAATAATATTATAATAAATATTACTAAAAAATATTTATTTATTACATTTATATCAGTCAATAAAAAAGTTTTTAATTGTTTTAATTTTTTTTTGAACATAATCTTTCCTCGTATTTTCTCATAACTATATATTATAATAAGTAAATTATATAATAAATATAAGGTAAATACAAGGATATTATTTCGACATCAATTATATTTACAAAAAAAATGGCACTTAATTTGGGAGAATATTTATATTAAATAAGATCTAAAAATAACAATTATAAATTGAATATTTATTTTTTATTAGTAATTTTTTTAAAATAATTGTATTTTAATGTTAAATCATTCTTTTTTGCTAAGTAATTTACTAAATAATTATTTGTTTCCAGATCACTTTCACTTATATTCTTTCCATTAGTAACCTCTCCACCTTCAACATATACATTGCCATTATACCAAGAATAATCACTGAAAAATACTAATCCAGAATAAGATTGATCTAAGGCATCAGCACCTATATAATTATTAGAATTATAATTTACTCCAAAAAGATTTAAAACAGTTGGTAGGATATTTAATTGAGAAGTAACCTTTTTTACAGTAGTCTTAGTTACCCCATTATTCCAAATAAAAAATGGAGTTTTATTAATTAAATTATTAGTTGTTGTTTTATATTTTTCCAATATTGTTTGATCCTCTAGAGTATAAAGATAATGATCAGTAACAACTACTATTATTGTATTATTAATAAGTTCTTTTTCCTTTAATTTATCCAATAATAAAGATACCATATTATCTGTTTCTTTAGCTTGTCTTCTAGCGCATTCTTCTTCTGTCATATCTACTATATCTGTAGTTTGATTATCAATATTATCTTCTTCATATAAAATCTTACAAACTCCTTTAGTATTAGTAAATGGCATATGAGCTGAATAAGTAATTATATAATCAACAAAATTACTATCTTTTGGAAACATTAAATCAGAAAATTCTGTATTTAAAATTAATTCACGATCAAGTTTATATGTTTCATCTTTATATTCAAACATATCTAATAATCCGTAATAATTATCATATCCCCAATTTTTATAATTAATGCTTCTTGAATAATATTCAGCATAATTCATATGAAAGGCATTAACTACATAATTATTTTTCTTAAAAATATTAGCCATTGAATATGGAAATTTATTTTGATTAAATGTATAGGCATTTTGTGTATAAGAAAGTGGTACTATAAAACCAGTATTTATCGCAAATTCAGAATTAAATGTAGAGCCTCCCCCATTATAGAATGAATAATGATTAGTAAAATTAATTGAATTATTCATCATACTATATAAAGTTGGAGTATCTTCTTTTGTTAATAACCAAGTATCAATACCTTCAAGTTGTAAAAATATTAAATTCTTTCCAGAAAAATCACCAGTATAATTATTGTTTGATATCGTAGCTTCAGATTCATATATTTCATTAAGAAATTCTATATCTTCATTATTTTCTTCTTGCACCCTTAAAAAAGTTACATAAAAATTTCTAAAAGTATATTCAAATAGTCCACTAACTCTCATACTTTTATTACTATCATTATATAAATTGTATACATTTCTAGGATTTTTCCATGTACTCCAAACTAAATTTTCATTAGCTGCTCCCAAAAACAAAGGTGTAATTGTATGTAAAACTAAAAAGATAATTATTACTCTTAATAATTTTTTTTTATTAAATTTTTCGGTAGTAGGAATATTTTTATATCCAAATATTACTAATCCAATAATAATAACTAAAAATATGTAAACTAAAATATTACAATTTTTTAAGGCATCTAAAAAATATGGAGAACCCTCACTAACTGACTCTAATAAATTAAAACTAAAAAAATTAGAAGTCATAGAATAATAAACATTATTTATTAAGAAAAAAATTATAAATATTATATTTATCCCTAAATATATATATTTTCCTATTTTCTTTCTACAAGATAAAACTATTCCTATAAATAAAATTATCCACACAATAGTAAAAAAGTTAGGAACAAATCTATATATTTTATAAAAATTAATACTTCTTCCTAAAAATCTTGTCATCAAATCCATTGCTACAAACGGAAAACTCATATAAATTACTTTTTTATTTTTTATAATAAAATCTTTTATTATATGATATATTTCTTTTGGATTTTTTAAATAATATTTTAATCTATTAAAAATATTTGTTACTACTTTTTTCATTTGATCACCATACACAATTATTATAAATTGGAGCAGATAAGGGGAATCGAACCCCCACCCCAACCTTGGGAAGGTTATATTCTACCATTAAACCATATCTGCACATATTTATATTAACATAAATTAGATTATTTTCATATATATAATTAATTAATTTGACAATTATTACCTGAGAGATTTTAGCAAGTATTTATTTAATATATACTTTATATTTTAAATTAAATATAAAAAGACTATCATTTAATGTTTACTGCTAAAATTAATCTCATTAAAAAAATGACTTTTTTCGTTTGAATTAATGTATTTTTTATATTTTTCAAGTTTTACGGTTTTAAACGCAAAACTTCCAAAAATGTTTCTTTTTACGTTTTTATTATATGAATAAAATTGTTTATGATACAAAAAAGTTGCTAGTTTTGAAGTTAGCAACTTATATAAAAATGGCTCCCTTCAGTTAGACATAATGTATCTTTATTATACATTAATTTTTCCAACTTTTGGAAGCCACTTCATATCAATTTGGAGCAGTTTGCAAGGACATTTACAAACATTTATCTCTTTAAAGTAAGTT
>CAZRBE010000098.1:2555-2812 GCA_964598285.1 uncultured Mycoplasma sp. | reverse complement strand
TCTTCTAAAACTCTTTCAGGATTAGCATTTGGTAAATCCATTTTATTAATTGCTACTATTATTGGAACATTAGCCGCTTTAGCATGATCAATAGCTTCAATTGTTTGTGGTTTAATTCCATCTACTGCAGATACAACAATAACTACAATATCGGTAACACTAGCTCCTCTTGCTCTCATTTCAGTAAATGCTGCATGACCTGGAGTATCTATAAAAGTAATTAATTTATCTTTTATTCTAACTTGGTATGCTCCAAT
>CAZRBE010000098.1:0-2545 GCA_964598285.1 uncultured Mycoplasma sp. | reverse complement strand
TGTAAATGTGCATGATTATTACAACTTCATCAATTAATTGAACTTCAAGATTCTTTCTTTACAATATTACTTTTTCTAATAACATCTAAAAGAGAAGTTTTACCATGATCTACATGTCCCATAATAGTTACAACTGGAGGTCTTTCTTTTAAATCTTCCATTGAATCATTTATTTCATATTCTTCAAAATTTACAATATCTCTTGATTCGGCCTTTTTTAATTCTTTATTATAATCAATTACAATTAATTCTGCTGTTTCATAATCAAGGCTTTGATTAATATTAACTATTACTCCAAGATTAAATAATTTTTTTATTATTTCATTTGGAGAAACATTTAATAATTCTGCTAATTCTTTAACAGTCATCATGTCTTTATATAAAACAATTTTATCATCATCTTTTTTATTTACTTGTAATTTTTCTTTGTTTTTATACATTTGTTTTTTTTCTTTTTGGTATTTTAAAGTGTCATCTTTTGGTTTAATAGAAACACTTTTTGGTTTCATCTTATCTATTTCATCAGTAATTTTAAGTTTTTCTAATACTTCATCTTCTAATTCTTGTTCTTCAATTACTTCTTCTTCAATATCTGTATTAATCTCAGAATCAAGTAAAATAATATCATCTTCACTTAAAAAATCATTTTTATTAGTAGCACTAATATTAAGTTTATCGCACAAATTTAAAATATGATCAATACTAGTTTTTACATCTTTTGCGTATTCTTCAACTGTCATATTATACACCTCTTTCTTTATATATTTTTTAAAATATCATCATATATAAAATCAGGAACTTTTACTTCTAGATGTCTATCTAATATTTTTGAAGCTTTAGCTTTTAAGATAATATCTTTATCTTTTTTTAAATAGGCTCCTCTTCCATTAGTTTTATTATTTTTACTATTATCAATAATAACTTCCCCCGTTGGAGTTTTTACTATTCTAATTAAGTCCTTTTTTTCATATTTTTCTTTTGATACTATACATGTTCTCATAGGTATTTTTTTATTTTTCATTAAAATCACCTTAATGTTATACCCATTTCTTTTATTTAGTAAGTTTTGAAGCTAAACGAACATTACCACCTTTTTTCCCTAAAGCAAGTGAAAAATCATCTCCATCTGCAATAGCTAAAGCTTCTTGTTTTTTAGGATCTAAAATATATACTTTTACGTTTTTAGCAGGATTCAAGCTATTAGAAATAAATGTTTCTTTATCATTATCATATTTAATAATATCTATTTTTTCTCCATTTAATTCTTTTATAATATTAGAAATTCTTGAACCTTTTTCTCCAATGCAACAACCAATTGGATCAATATTAGCATATTCAGAATATACAGCAACTTTACTACGTACTCCTGGATCTCTTGCAACTCCATAAATAACTACTGCTCCATCTGCCAATTCTGGTATTTCAAGTTCAAATAATCTCTTAACAAAATTAGGATGTTTTCTAGTTAGAATTATAATTGTTCCTTTAGTGTTACTATCTACTTTAGAAACATAAGATTTAACAACACTACCCATTTCTAACTTTTCATTACCAATTAATTCTTCTTTTGATAAAATACCATTAGTTCTACCTAAATTTATATAATAGTTTCCTTCATCTTCTAGTTCACAAACCCCAGAAACTAATTCTCCTTCTTTATCTTGAAATTCATTTATTAAACTAGTCCTTTCAGCTTCCCTAATTTTTTGAATTACAACTTGTTTAGCAGTTGCTGCTGCTACCCTTCCAAAATCTTTAGGTATTACTAAAGTGTCAACAGTATCCCCTAATTCATATCTTTTATCAATTTTTTTTGCATCTTTTAAAGATATTTTAATATCTTCAGGATTAATATTTTCTTTGCGCTTTAGTAATTTTTCTTTTTCTTCTTCTGTTAGATTAGGATCAATTTCCTCTTCTTCATATACATCTTCTACTACTGTTTTATATGAATATACTTTTATTTCACCTGTTTTATCATTAATTACTACTTTTGAATTAGGTTTTCCAGTTTCTTTTTTATAAGCTGAATTTAATCCTTGCTCCATTGCACTAATAATATCTTTTTTATTAATATGTTTTTCCTTTTCTAAAATATCAATTGCTTTTAAAAATTCAAAAGCTTCTTCATTATTCATCTTTAACACTTCCTTTTTCTTTACTATAAATATCTACAATATATTTTTCTTTTATTAGATTACATTTATCAATTATTGGATTAATAATTTTACTTGCTATAACTATTTTATCAGTATTAATTATTTCATTACTATCTATAATAATATTTAAAACATTTTGTTTCCCTTTTACATATTCTACGCTATCAATCCATAATCCAAGTTCTTTTATTTTGTTATTAACAATTTTTTTAAATTCTTCCATACTACACCTCCTCATATAATATAAAAAGCGGGCATTACCCATTCCCACTTCGTTGCTAAAAGTATTATAGCACAAAATATTAATTTATGATACTTTTTTTATTTTATTTGTTAAACCTTTTTGAAAATGTTACATATAAATTTTTTGAAAATGTTACATCTAT
>CAZRBE010000097.1:0-2868 GCA_964598285.1 uncultured Mycoplasma sp. | reverse complement strand
GAATTAGGAAGAGGAACAGCAACTTATGATGGAATGAGTTTAGCTAGAGCAATATTAGAATATATTCATAATAATGTAAAATGTAAATTATTATTTTCCACTCATTATCATGAATTAACTACTTTAGAAAAAGAACTTAATCATTTAAAAAATGTTCATGTTAGTGCCATAGAAGAAAATGGAAATATTACTTTTTTACATAAAATAAAACCTGGTGCAGTAGATAAAAGTTATGGTATTCATGTTGCTTCTTTAGTAGGTCTTCCTAAAGAAATAATAAAAAGGGCAGAAGAAATTTTAGAAGTATATGAAAATCCTAAAAATAAAAAAGAAATTTTTACTCAAACAAGTTTATCATTTGATTTTGAACCCCTAAAAAAAGAAAATAAAATAGAAAAAAGAATTAAAGAAATTGATACTTTAAAAGTAACTCCACTTGAAGCTTTAAATATTTTAGATAATTTAAAAAAAGAAATAGAAAGAGATGATAACAATGAATAATGGTATACTTTATATTGTAGGAACTCCAATTGGTAATTTATCTGACATGACAAAAAGAGCTATTGAAACATTAAAAGAAGTTGATTTGATTTTATGTGAAGATACAAGAAATAGTTTGAAGTTATTAAATTATTTTGATATAAAAAATAAGCTTATGGCATATCATAAGTTTAACGAAAATGAAAAAACAGTAAATATTATTAAAATGTTACAAACTGGTAAAAATATTGCTTTAATCACAGATGCTGGTATGCCTTGTATATCAGATCCAGGTTATGTTTTAGTTAAAGAGGCTCATAAAAATAATATTTCTGTCATAGGAGTAGGGGGAATATCTGCAGTTACAACTTCTTTATCAGTAAGTGGAATAGAAAATAATAATTTTACTTTTTATGGATTTTTTCCTAGAGAATTAAAAGATAAAAAAAATATAATTGATAATATTAAACAAAGTGATATAAAAACATATATATTTTATGAATCTCCTAAAAGAATAATTAAAACTTTAGAATATCTTTATCAAGAACTTAATAATATTAGTATTTGTGTTTGTTCTGATTTAACTAAATTACATGAAAAAAATTATTATGGATTATTAAATGAAGTTATAAAGGAATTAAAAGATAATCCTAAGTCAGAATTAGGAGAATATACTTTTGTATTAGAAAAAAAATTAGTTAAAGAAAAAACAAATGTTTTATCAATTGAAGCTAAGTTAATTGATATAGTAATAAGAGAAAATGTTACTATAAAAGAAGCAATAAATTTATTAAATAAAGAAGATAATTCTATATCAAAAAAAGATATTTATAATGCTTCATTAAATTTAAAAGAATTATTAAAATAAAAATAGCTTTTTGGCTATTTTTTACTTAGTTCCTTTAATTTAGAAGATAATTTTTGATATTCTTCATCTATTTTAGTTGCTTCTGATTTTTCTAGTTCATACCAACCATTTTTAAATAATAAGTTGAAAGCATCTCTAGCATTAGTTTTTATTTCATCAAACATATCATATAGTTCATCAAAAAATTCATTATTACTTGCTTCATTTAACGCAATACTTAAGTTATTTGACAAATTTTTTTCTGTTTCTAGAATAGAATTTAGGTAATCTCTGTCATTCATTTCTAAGGTTTTAGTTGTTTCTGTTTCAGGATTATTAACTTTATTATTCATCTTCTCCCTCCTTTGATAAAACATTAATTAGTTTTTCACAGATAGATTTATGCATTTCATAGGTGTTTTTCAAAAAATCTTTAATTTCTTCATTATTAACTTTTTTACTAAAACAATTAGCATTTTTAGCTGCAATAAAATTCCAATTAAAAATATCACAAATATATGATAAATCTTTTGTTGAAATCATTTCTGGTACTTGTTCCATAAAATTCTCCTTTCATAAATTATAATGAACAAAAAAATATATTTTATTCTAATAAAGTATTGATTTCAACATATAAAGATGTTATTATATTAGGTATTAATGCAGATGTGGTTCAATGGTTAGAATATGGCCTTGCCAAGGCTAGGATGCGGGTTCGATTCCCGTCATTTGCTCCAGTGACGTTTCTGTTCGAACTTTTATAGTTTGAACTTGAGATACATATCAATCCGTTCGGGTTGATTTTTTTGTGTTTACAAGAAAATTAACGAAGAAAGGATGGTGTTTTATGATAAAGTTTACTACGCAAGAGTTAGAAATAGAAAGTAATTTAAAACAACGTATAGAGTTTATTTGTGATTTTTGTCACGTTAAACCTACTATTATCAATGGTAGTGTTAAACGAATAAATAATACTAATTTAAACTACCTAGAACCACATAAAATCATTGTTAATAATATTACTTTTCTAGCATTTAACTATTCTACTGATATTTATGTAGGTAATTTAAGTAAAAAGATTAAATTAGTAGAATTAGAAGATTACATAAAGAATATGGCTTAAACACTAGTAAATAAGGCAAATGATATTGACTTTTTCTCTTAAAAACTTTATTATATATAGCGAATAAAGGGGTTATTCTACCAAATCTTTTTAGTGGGGTTATGATTTGGAAGTACACAATTTAGAAAAAACATAAGTTAAAGAGATAAAGGTAGTAGATATATCTATGGGCTTTTATCTCTTATTTTTTTAGAAAGGACGGGAAGAATATGGATAATGAAAAGAAATTATGTGGACTATATTTGAGAGTTAGTACAGAAGATCAGGCTCGTGAAGGTTTTAGTCTTCCAGAACAAAAAGAACGATTAGAACAATTTTGTAAGTTTAAAGGTTATGAGATAGTAGATTATTATGAAGATGCTGGTATAAGTGCTAAAACAGGCAATTTAAGACCTGAATTTGAAAGACTTAAAGAAGA
>CAZRBE010000096.1:0-2873 GCA_964598285.1 uncultured Mycoplasma sp. | reverse complement strand
ATTATTAATAGGTATAATACTTATTATTAAGAATAATAAAGAAAAATATTATTAAAAATGCTTTTTAGTGTCAATATAGGCATTTTTTTTCATATTGATTTTTTTTTATGGTATAATTAATTAGGATGTGATTTTATGAAGTATATTATTTCTGCTGGTGGCACAGGAGGACATATTTATCCTGCTATTGCTATTATAAATAAAATAAGAGAAAAAGATAAAAATGCTAAATTTTTGTATATTGGGACAACTGATCGTATGGAAAAAGATATCATTCCTAATTTAGGTATTGATTATGTTGGAATAAAAATATCTGGATTAAGTAAGAACCCTATAAAATGCTTTAAAACTGTTATAAATCTTTTTAAAAGCAATATAAAATGTAAAAAAATAATTAAAAAATTTAATCCAGATACATGTATAGGAGTAGGAGGATATGTTACAGTTCCTGTTATTTATAATGCAAGTAAACTAAAAATACCTACAATTTTACATGAACAAAATAGTATTCCTGGAAAAGCAAATAAATTTTTAAGTAAATATGCTTCTATAATTTGTGTTTCAATGAAAAGTAGTATTGAATATTTTCCTAAAGATAAATGTGTTTTTACTGGTAATCCTAGAGGAGAAGAAATATTAAAAGGTAAAAAAGCCAATAAAAAGGATTATAATTTAGATATATCAAAAAAATTAGTATTAATTACAACTGGTTCTTTAGGTGCTTCAACAATAAATGATAAAATTATAAAAAACATTACTAATTTTGAAAGAAAAAATTATGAAGTTTTATTAGTTACGGGTAAGGAAAATTATGATAAATATAAAACAACAAAAATACCTAAAAATGTTAAACTAGTTTCTTATATTGAAGATATGGCAAGTGTTTTAAAAATAACAGATCTAATAGTTACTAGAGCAGGAGCAACTATTATTTCAGAAATTACTTCTTTAGGTATTCCTAGTATTTTAATACCAAGTCCTTATGTTGCTAATAACCATCAATATTTGAATGCTAAGTATTTGAGTGATAATGGTGCTTGTGAAATGATAGAAGAAAAAGATTTTGATGAGTTATTATTTATTAACAAAATAGATAAAATTTTATATAATAATGAGATATATAAACAATTAAGTATTAATGCCTCTAAAATTGGAGTAAAAGATAGTGCTACAAAAATATATAATGAAATAGAAAAATTAGAAAGATGTGAAAAATAATGGATGATATAATTGATAATTTGCAAAAAACATTAAATTTAGATATAAAAAAATCTGTGTCTTTTACAACAATTACTACTTATAAAGCAGGAGGAATATGTAAATATTTAATTTCTCCAAAAAATATAGATGAGTTAATAATTTTATTAAAGGTTTTAAGAAACAATAATATTCCTTTTAAAATATGGGGGAATGGAAGTAATATTTTAGCTAGTGATAAAGTATATAATGGTGTAATAATAAAGTTAGATAAATTTAACAAAATTGAAATTAACGATACAAATGTTAAAGTTGGAGCAGGTTATAATTTACTTATGCTTGCTAATGATTGTTCAAGAAAAGGCTTATCAGGTTTAGAATGGGCTTGTGGAATTCCTGGAACTGTTGGAGGAGCTACTTATATGAATGCAGGTGCATATTTAAAATCTATGGCAGATATTGTAAAAGAGGTTGAAGTATTAACTGATAATTATGATATTATATGTTTGAAAAATGAAGATATGAAATATTCTTATAGAAGTTCTATTTTAATGAATATTAAAAATTATATAGTTTTGAATGTAATTTTACAATTAGAAAAAAAGGATCCAATTGAAATTATGAATGTTGTTTTAGATAGAAAAAGTAGAAGAATAAATAGTCAGCCTTTAGAATATCCTTCTGCAGGATCCGTATTTAGAAATCCTGAAGGTTTTTTTGCAGGTCATTTAATAGAAGAATGTAATTTAAAAGGAAAACAATTGGGTAACGCTCAAATTAGTGATAAGCATGCTAACTTTATTGTAAATAAAGGAAATGCTGATGCTAAAGATATAAAAGCTTTAATTGATTTAGCACAAACAAAAGTGAAAGAAAAATATAATATTAATTTAAAATTAGAACAAGAATTATTTAATTGGGAGTAATTTTATGCCAAAACAAAAAAAGAGATTAAAAAGAGGAATAATTTTTTTATTGATTTTAATTTTAGTAATATTATTTTATGTTGGGTTAATTTATTTTATTATAGGGGATAAGATAAAGAATATATATATATATGGTAATAATAATTTAACTGATCAAGAAATAATAGAGCAATCAAAACTTGAAAATTACCCTAATTTTTATACAACTACTACAAGCAGTATTGCCAAAAAATTAAAAAAAAATTCATTGATAAAACAAGTAATAATAAAAAAGAAGTTTTTTCAACAAATACATATATATGTAGAAGAATATAATATTTTGTTTAAAAAATTAGAAGATAATAAATATGTTTTAGAAAACGGAAAAGAGATATCTTTATCTAAAGATATTACTAGTGTTCCAATTTTAATTAATTATGTTCCAAATACAAAGATAACTAGTTTTGTTTCCAAATTAAATGAGATAGATAGTTTAATTATCCAAAAAATATCTGAAATAAAGTATGATCCTACAGAACTTGATGAAGATAGATTTCTTCTTTATATGAATGATGAAAATTATGTTTATGTTACTTTGACTAAATTATATTTATTAAATAAATATAATGAAGCAGTTGAACAATTGGAAGGTAAAAAAGGAATACTTTATTTAGATTCTGGTAATTATTTTGAAATAATGGATTAAATATCCATTTTTTATGTTAAACCTTTTTGAAAATGTTACATATAAATTTTTTGAAAATGTTACAT
>CAZRBE010000095.1:0-2878 GCA_964598285.1 uncultured Mycoplasma sp. | reverse complement strand
CAACACCAAGTGGATCATTATATATTCCAAGTCTTGGTGCTGGAGGAACAGGTGGGGCTAGAGGCTCTAAGAGTTGTAATTATTCTGTTATTACTGGTGGCTTGGGTTGTAGAGAAGATGGAGAAATGCTTTTTAAAGGGAGTCTTTCTTCTTCTAGTTCAGGCACTGGCTCTGCTGGTGTAGTTGGTGGAGTAGTCATAGAAAAAGGAATTATTCAATAAAAGTTTTAATTAGAATTTATTTGCTTAATTTCTAATTTTTTTATATAATCTATTAATGGAAGTGATATATATGAATTTACCTGATATGAAAGAAGCAAAAAAAAGAACAAAAAGTACTGTTGAAATAAAGAATTTTAAGATGGAAGATAAATATATTAATATAGTAAATAATAAAAAATATTTCATTAAAACTTATGGTTGCCAAATGAATGAAAGAGATAGCGAAAATATAAGTGCTTTATTAGAAAGAATGGGTTATAAAAAATCTAATATAATGAAAGATGCTGATCTTATTATCTTAAATACTTGTTCTATTAGAGAAAATGCTCATAATAAAGTATTTGGAATGTTAGGTAGAATTAAAAATTTAAAACAGAGCAAAAAAGATTTAATTGTAGGTTTGTGTGGATGTATGGCTCAGGAAGAACATGTATGCACTGAGATACTTGAAAAATATAAATGGATGAATTTTGTAGTAGGAACTCATAATTTAGATAAACTTTGTGAACATATTTATAAAACAATTTATGATACAAAATTAGATATAGATGTAATTAGTTGTGAAGGTAATATTTTAGAAGATTTGCCTTCTACTAGGACTAATAAATATAAAGCTTTTGTTAATATTCAACTTGGTTGTGATAAGTTTTGTACTTATTGTATTGTTCCTTATACAAGAGGAAAGCAAAGAAGTAGATTGCCAGAAGATATTTTAAGTGAAATTAATTTACTTATAAAAGATGGTTATAAAGAAGTAACGTTGCTTGGACAAAATGTAAATGCTTATGGGAAAGACTTAGATATTGATTACGATATGGCTAACTTACTTAGTGATGTTGCTAAAACTGGCATTGAAAGAATTAGATTTGTTACTAGTCATCCCTGGGACTTTACAGATAAAATGATTGATGTAATAAAAACTTATCCAAATATAATGAAACATATTCATCTTCCAGTTCAGTCAGGAAATGATGATATATTAAAATTAATGGGAAGAAGATATACTAGAAAAGAATATTTAGAACTTTATCATAAATTAAAAAAGGAAATGCCAGAAATTACAATTACCACTGATATTATTGTAGGGTTTCCTAATGAAACAAACGATCAATTTCAAGATACATTAGATTTAGTTGATGAGTGTCAATTTGATTTAGCATTTACTTTTATTTTTTCTAAAAGAGTAGGAACTCCAGCTTATAATATGGAAGATAAAATATCTTTAACTGAAAAAAAAGAAAGATTAAAAAAACTTAATGATTTAATAAACAAATATGCACTTATTAACAATAAAAAGTTAATAAACAAAATAGTAAAAGTATTGGTAGAAGGTCCTTCAGAAAAAGATAAAACTTTACTTATGGGTTATACTGAAGGTAATAAGCTTGTCAATATAAAAGGAACAAGTGAA
The DNA here is from genome assembly GCA_964598285.1 of uncultured Mycoplasma sp. GTDB lineage: Bacteria > Bacillota_I > Bacilli_A > RF39 > UBA660 > CAG-611. Next base: position 1,246 of record CAZRBE010000095.1, on the reverse strand, counting down.
ATGATAGGAAAAATTGTTGATGTTAAAATAACGGATGCTAAAACGTGGAGTTTAGATGGTAAAATTATTAAATAGACATAACTATCTTTTTTTATCAACAAAATTGTGCTTTTTGCATACATTAAATTGAGGGGTGATATTGTGGCAAGTTATAGAGAAATTGTTACTAAAACAGTTATTGGAAAAGGTAAAAAAACATTTTCAAATCATTATAATTTAGTGCCAGAGGAAAAGCCTACAACAATACTTGGTTGTTGGGTAATAAATCATACTTTTAAGGGTTATAAAGTTGATGATAAAATAAAAGTTGAAGGTTCTTGTGATGTTAATATATGGTATGCTTATGATAATGATACAAAAACAATTGTATCAAAACAAAATATTTCTTATGAAGAACTTTTAAGTGTTACAAGAAAAAGGGAAAGTGATATATCTTCTGCAGAAGAAGTAATAGTTATTAGTTTAAAACAACCAACTTGTACAAAAGTTGATATAAAAAATGGCTCAATTGAATATGAAATAGAAAAAGAATTAGGAATTGAAATTGTTGGAGATGCCAAAGTTAGAATTGTCGTAGACGATGATGAAGATGATTGGGATGAAATAGTTGATGAAAAAGAACAGCAAAGTATAATGAGTGATATTGAAAACTCAGTTAATGAAAATTTTATTGATAATTCTAAAGAATAAAATTGATAAAAGTAAAAGGAAACTTTTATTTTTTTATTTGTCAACAAAAATAGTTGACAGACATATTTTTTAAGTGTATATTATATTTATGTTTGAAAGGAGAAGTATTATTATGGCTGTAAAAATAAGATTAACAAGAATGGGTTCAAAGAAAAGACCTAGTTATCGTATTGTCGCTACGGATTCTAGAAAATCTAGAGATGGAGAATATCTCGAATTAGTAGGATTTTATAATCCAGTTACAACACCTGCTGAAGTAAATATAAATGAAGAAATAGCATTAAAATGGTTAAGAAATGGAGCACAAGTTACTGATACTGCTAAAGATTTATTAAAACAAGCTGGTATTATGAAAAAATTTCATGAAGAAAAAGGAAATAAGTAATCATGGATTTGGTAAAATTAATTGAAGAATTAGTTTGTGCAGTCGTTTCAAATAAAGATGCTGTAGGTGTTAAAGAATTTGAAACTGATGAACCAGATACTATTTTGATTCAAGTATTTGTTTCTAAGGAAGATGTTGCTAAAGTAATTGGTAAAAACGGTAAAATAATTA
>CAZRBE010000094.1:0-2932 GCA_964598285.1 uncultured Mycoplasma sp. | reverse complement strand
AGTAAAAATGCTGAACCTATAAAACAGTGGTTAGCCAAATTAGGTAGTGAAAGAATAGATGAAACATTTGATCCCTCAATATCTTTACAAAGATCAATAGATTTATATAGAGCTAAAGGTTATGATGAGGTATGGATATTAAAGAGAATAAAAGGCATTCAAGATAGAAAACAATTAACTGATGTATGGAAAAGTGGAGGAGTTTTTATCAATGCAGAATATGCAATATTAACTAATGAAATATATAAAACATGGTCTGGAATGGATGCTAAAAAATATAAAGAATATAAAGGATTAAAAAAAGAATCTTTAAGGGATAATATGTCAGATTTGGAGGTTTTGTTAGCAGATATTGGAGAAACAGCGACTAGAGAACTAGCAAAGGAACATAAGCCATTTGGACTTGATGCAAATAAAAAAATTGCTCAAATTGGTGGTAATATTGCAAAGAATACTAAGAATGATATTGAAAAAAATTTGGGTAAATCAATTATAACAAAAAATAATAAATTGAATTATAAATATATAGATGAAAGTTTAAAACTTAAATAAAGTAAAAAATCTTGTATATTTTTCTCCCTTATGTTAAGATATTTATTGATAATAGGTATCTTTTTTGTGTCGTTAGGAGAATTGATTATGCAAAAGAAAGTAATTAAAAGTTTTTATGTAGTCTTAATAATTTTTCTTGTTTTAATAGGAATAACATTTGCTTTATTTAATATTAATTTTATAGGAATGAGAGAAAATACAATAAATATAGGGGGATTAGTATTTAGATATACTGAAGCTTCTGCAGGAATTTCTTTAGCAGATCCAGATCCTATGACTGATACAGAAGGAAAAGCTCAAAGTTCCTATTTTGATTTTAATGTATATTTGTCAAATAGTTATAATTATGCAATTACTTATAATATATATTTAAAAGAAGTATTAGGCAATAATTTAAGTACAAATTATGTAAAAGTATATTTAACAGATCAAAGTAATACTAGTATAGTTCCAGCATCAACAGTAAGCAGTTTAGTAAAATATCCTAATGATACAAAATCATATGTATTATATACTAATACAATAACACCAAATACTACAACAAATGAAAACACACAATATTATAGATTAAGAATATGGTTAGATGAAAGTTATACAGAAGAAGCTTCAGCAACTACTGAAGGAAATACTCAAACATTAGAAATAGAAGATAAGACATTTGCTTTTAAAGTAAATGTGGATAACTTAACATATGAAGCTGATACAACATTTCCTACAATAACAAGTGCAACAGCAGATACTACAACAAGTACAACAAGAAAATCAATAACAATTGCAGCATCTGATAATGTAGGAATAAGAGGATATATAATAAAGAATAATAATACAACACCAACTATGACAGATGATTGGAATTATACAACAGCTACAACATATGCAAGTGATAGTATATATACAAACGGAACATATTATGCCTTTGTAGTAGATGGAAGTAATAATATAAGTCAAGCAACAACTGTAACTGTAACAGGAGTACAAGTTGGAGAACCAGTATGTTCATGGACTGGGCCAAGTAGTAATAATATTTTAAATGGAGAAACAGCAACATATGTATTAACTTGTATTGATGAAGACAATTTGTTGTTTACAGATTCAGATATAACAACAAGTGATATAATAGCATCAAATTATAATATAGTAACAATAAGTAATCCTGTAAAAGCAGCTTTAAGTAATAATCAAGGTTTTACTTATACATTTACTTTAACGGCAAATAATCAAGATGGAAAAGTTTATTTAGTAGGTAAAAAAGATATTGTAGCAGATAGTGATGGTAATAAAAATAAAACGACAGAAAAATCAAGCACTTTAACAGTAAATGGAACTAATACTGCAACAGATACAACAAATCCAACATGTACTTTAACTCAAACAGATTCAAATACATGGACAAGTAGTAAAACTTTAACATTAACTGGAACAGATGCAGGAGGAATATCTCCAACTGGATATTCATTTGATGGAACAACATATTCTAGTGTAACAACAAACGTAGTAACAACAAATGGAACATATACAGGATATGTAAAAGATAATGCAGGTAATGTAGGAAGTTGTACAATAGCAGTTTCTAAAGCAGATTCTGTAGCACCAGTAATATCAAGTGCATCTTATAATAGAACAGGAAACATAATAACTATTTCATATACTGCAACAGATTCTAATAGTGGAATAAAAGCTTATTTAGTATCAGATACATCAACAATACCAACTAAAACAGATTCAAGATGGATTGATAATAATAATGGAAATGTAACCGCAACAGTAGAAAACTATCCAGAAGGGGTATATTATTTATTTGTAAAAGATGTAGTAGGTAATATTAGTAGTTATTATGAAATAAGATTTGATATTACTCCACCAACATGTACTTTAACAGCAACACCAAGTGGGGAAGTATTGTATACAGTAGGTAAAACCTTAACTATAACAACAACTGCAACAGATTTAGCAAGTAATCCTTATTCATTTGATAATACAACATATAATACAACAAATACTAAAGTAATAAATGCTAATGGTAATTATACAGGATATGTAAAAGATGTAGCAGGTAATGTGGGAAGTTGTACAATTACAATAACAGATATACTACTAGATACAAGTGGAGCAAATGAACCAGAACTAGTAACAGGAATGATACCAGTATATTATGATGGAACAACATGGAGAAAAGCAGATAGTAATAATGGCAGTAGTAGTTATAAATGGTATAATTATACAGATAGAATGTGGGCAAATGCTGTAACAGTAACAAGTACTAATAGAGCAACATACCAAAGTGCAGCCTTAGGTACAGAAATACCAATGAGTGATATAAATACCATGTGGGTATGGATACCAAGATTTAGTGCTGTAACACCAAGTAACTATAATGGTG
>CAZRBE010000093.1:0-2940 GCA_964598285.1 uncultured Mycoplasma sp. | reverse complement strand
TCCCCGTGGTGCAGGTGGGCAACCGCTGCTATATCGTCCGGGACGTGTTCGCGGAATATCTAAAGACAGGGGGCGCGACGTATGACGCAAGAATGTAACGGCGGTTTTACCCTTTACGCGGCGAACTGCACAGGTAATGCCGCTAATACGTCGTACCCCGTAGCCGTAAAGGTGACTGACCTTGACAGCTTTCGGGCGGCAGTTAGCCGCGACCACGTTTCGGCTAAATACCGCGACGGGTACGAACGAAAAGACAAAGAGCAAAGAAACCTTATAATCGCGCACCGCAGCATTGACGATTTTTTGAACGCTGACGCGGCAATGTATGACGTTGACAATACCCCGGCCAAGGACGACGGCGAGGATATACCGCCGGAACAATGGATTTATCCCCGGCATATCAAGACAGCGTTTCCGGGCGTTCCGTTCTATATAGCGTACAGCCGCAGCCATATGAAGCAAAAAGGCAAATACTCACCGCGACCGCGCTTTCATGTGTATTTTGCTATCGACCCCATAGCGAACGCAGAGGAATACACTGCGCTGAAAGAAAAAGTATGCGCGTACTTCCCACAGTTTGACACGAACGCCAAAGACGCGGCGCGGTTCTTTTTCGGGACGGCAAGCCCCGAAGTTGAGTTTTACGAAAGCGAGGACGGACAATGAACCTTACAGCATTTATGAATACAATAACCGTTCCGCTTGCGGGCATTGTCGGCGGCGATACCGAGCCGAGCGCAGTTAGCGCAAACGAAAGCATACAGGGTACAACGCCGCCGAAAATCCCCGGTAATGTTATCCGTGAGGGCGAACGAAACAGTACGTTATCCCGCCGCGCCGGGCAACTGCTAAAGCGGTACGGCGATAAGCCCGATACCCGCCGCCGTTATGACGAAGTGTGCGCAAAATGCGAACCCCGTCTTGAAACAGACGAGGAAAACACGATTTACCGCAGCGCACAGCAATTCTTTCATAACGTAATAGAGCAGTCCCCAACGTACAAGCCCGCCGACCTATACGACGCGCCGCCTTTTGCGATACCCACCGAAAAGGGCTTTGTCATATCGCCGCCACTGTTAGCTGACTACTACCTTGAAAGGCATACCGTCATTGTCGTGACGGACAGCGGCAGCCCGCGCATATACGAATACACCGACGGCGCGTATATCTATCGTCGGGAATTAGAAGTAATGGCGGCGTTAGGCGAATATATAACCGCGTTCCGGCGCGGTTTATGGCAAAGCGGCAAAATAGCCGAAGCGTACAGCGCGATTATTCACGCGCCGGGGCTTTATGTCGAGCAGAGCAGGCTAAACGCCGACCCGGATATTGTTTGCCTGAAAAACGGCTTGCTGAACCTAAAGAAATGGAAACTGTACCCGCACGACCCGGCGCAATATTACACAACTCAACTTGACTGCCATTTCACGACCCATATTCCCGAAACCCCGGAATATGACAAGGCACTGCACGTCTATTGCGAGGGCAGCGCAGAAAAGCAACGGTTCATCATGCAGTATCAAGGCACGATTTTTTCAAATGTTCCCGGCTATAAATTTAAGCGCTTTTTGCTCACAATCGGCAAAAAGGACAGCGGCAAAACCATATTGAAGCGCCTGTCCGAAATCATCGTGGGCGAGGGCAATTATAACAACTGTGACCTTGCAGACCTTGAAAACAACCGTTTCGCCGCCGCAAGTCTTTATTTGAAAAGACTGTCCGGCACGAACGATTTACGCGCCGCCAAAATCCCCGAAGTCGGGCGGCTATTGCAGCTTACGGGCGGGGACAGTATGCGCGTTGAACGCAAAGGCGAACAGGACTTTTCCATGATATACACGGGCTTTATATGGCACGTTGGTAACAACAAGCCCATTTACGGCGGCAAGCAGAACGACGCGCTGTATTTGCGGGAAATCCTGTTTGAAGTCAATCATACCATACCGACCGAGCAGCAAGACCACCGCTTGCTTGAAAAACTGTTAGCCGAGAAACAAGGCATCATTCTGAAATGCCTGTATGCGGCGCGTAAAGCCATATACGATAATGACTATCGGTTCGACGTTCCCGCAGAATGTGAACGCGCCAAGAGCGAGCACAAGCATTCAAACAGTGTGGTTAGCCAATTCGTTGAAGAATGCACCACGCCGCTTGACCTGAAAGCCATGACGAAGCCCGAAGCCGACAAGCACACGGCGGCGAAAGTATGGCAGGCGTTCAAGGCGTGGCGGGACTATTGCGGCGAATACAAGGGTATTACCCGCAGCGACTTTGAAAGCGAACTTGCGGCGGTATGCAAAGCGGACGTTGCCAACATCAAGCCATTACAGCACAGCGGGGATATTGTCGGGCGGTTCTACCCGGTAATGCTCAATGGCGCGGGAAAGGAGTACAACGGTGATATATTCCTTGTCTGAACACGGCGGCGGTAACGGAAATTCTGTTACCCGTAACACAATCGGTAACAGCGAAAACCCTTGCACCGTCAAGGCGGTAACAACCGTAACACTTTTCTATTTTTTTTCGCGGGGAAAGAAGAAAGTTATATAGAGGAAATAAAAGTATATATAGCATAAAAGACAAGCGCAAAAAAACTGTTACGGTTGTTACCGAGGGCGCAAACGCTGTATTTGCAAGGGTTTTCAAGCGCAAAAAGCGTTACGGCGCTTGTTACGAAGCGTTACGAAAGCTGTTACCACCCCCGCCCTTGACGGAGAAGCCGAGCGGCAAAGCACCGACGTCGGAGATAACTTTTCCCCCGCAGGGACAAAAACTTTTCAAAGGAGGTTTCCGAAATGGGCATTCTATCAAGCCTTTTCAAGCCGAAAACCCGCGAACAACGGGCAGTTATTGAGATTAACAGCACGTTCGCGGCATTCAGCGGCACGGCGTATAACAGCGCCACATTCCGCGCCGCCGTGGACGCTATCAGCCGCCACG
>CAZRBE010000092.1:0-2966 GCA_964598285.1 uncultured Mycoplasma sp. | reverse complement strand
AATGCTAACACCACAAATTATTACAACAGGAAATATTGAATATTTGTTTAGTATAACTAATTTAACATTACATTTTATATCTCCAATAATATCAATAATAAGTTTTATATTTTTTGATAATTTAAAGTTTAATAAAAAATATTATTATTTAGGATTAACAATGCCTTTACTATATCTTATATTTTCATTCTTTGTAGCTAAAATAAATCCCGTTGGTATATTTAAAAATTTTGATGGAACAACATCAAAATTTCCTTACTTCTTCTTAGATTATGAAACTAATGGATGGTTTTCTATAACAAATGATTTTTTTAAGGTAGGAACTTTTTACTGGATAATAATTATATTTTGTGTAATTTTATTAATAAGTGTATTACTTTTAAATATGAATAATAAAAGACATAAATAAAATAGTTTTAAAAATAATACTAGAAAATCTTATTTAAAATGAATACATTCCTATAAAAAAGCATGTGATCTTTTATTTAATTATTGTAGGACGAAAACTATAGTACTTGTAGCTGTAGCCATAGATACTGCCATAGTCAAACACTCCAGAGGAATTGCTACTTCGGCATGATCCTCCCCGAACAAACCAAGTGTACTTGCTAGTAACAAAACTTGCATAATCATTATACCATTTTTCTGTTTCTGTTAATGCATGTTGTAAATTAAATGCAGTATAAACAATTTCTATTGTATATATATTTACATACTTACTTACTGGAAATGCTACTCCATCTGTTTTAGGCCCACCACTATATAATGCACCATTAAATCCCGAATTAGATGTGGAAGTATATCCTGAATAACTATTGTAATTTCCCATTACATACTCATCTGATCCTCCTGACATATCATATATTCCATAGATATTTCCAGTAGTTGAGGCTAAGATTCCATATGAACCATTATATTTATTTGCAGAAGTTGTACAGGTTGTTGATGAGGTGCCTGCACTTACGGTATCTCCTCCGATTCCTGTTGTAAATGTACTACAATTATTGATTGTTACTTGTGTACAGTTTGTATAACTGCTACATCTTCCATAAATACTATGTGTTAAATAAGCTACTGCTCCCCATTCATTATTCTTACTCATATGGATATCCATTGTGGTATCTGTTTGTTTATCAAATCCAAAGGAATTGCCACTTTGTTCCATACTTCTTCCTGCAAAAAAGAAATTGCTTACATTATTATATTTTAATGATACTACATCTGGTTTTATTAATAGTCCATTGGCATTACTACAGGTTTCTGTTGTACATCCTAAATTATTTGCTGTTGTACTTGATGATAATGTACTATGACTTGTTTCAAACTTACCATACCAAAATCCTGCTTTAGCTTCTCCTTCATCTGCTACTTCATCGCTATCATAATCCCAAAAGAAAGCATCATGTGCAGCAGTACTTGTATTTACAAACGTTATATTAAATGCCCCAGGATTACTTTTGTTTCCTTCATTATAATCACTTGGTATTACCGTACTAAATCTTGGTATCCATACCCACATGGTATTTATATCTGACATTAGTATTTCTGTTCCTAAGGCAGCACTTTGGTATGTTGCTCTATTGGTACTTGTTACTGTTACAGCATTAGCCCACATTTTATCTGTATAATTATACCATTTATAACTACTATTACTGTTAGTACTATCTGCTTTTCTCCATGTTGTTCCATCATAATATACTGGTATCATTCCTGTTACTAGTTCTGGTTCATTTGCTCCACTTGTATCTAAATTAACTGGAGGATTATAAACAACTTTAACATTATTTATCCCTGTTGTTTCATATGAAAATATAGCATATGAAACATAACCTACACAAGACAATAATACTAATATAAATACAATTAAAAAATATTTATTAAATATACTTATATCTGTTAAGAAAAAATTCTTTAAACTTTTTAATAATTTTTTCATATAGTTTACCCTTCTTTTATTTTTTCTAAATCCCATTCCAAATTATTTGACTATTGTAGGACGAAAACTTCCCTTTATATAAGCACTACCATTACCACTAGAGAAAGCAAAAACACCTGCGCTAGTATTATAATTATTGGAACTTCCACGATCGAACCATGGATTAATATCTTCAATAAAATATGTATCTGCATAGTCACTATACCATCCTGATGTTTCTGTTAATACATGTTGTAACCCAGATGCGGTATAGGCACTTTCTGTTGTATATATATTTACATACTTACTTGCTGGAAATGCTACTCCATCTGTTTTAGAGCCATCACTATATAATGCTCCATTAAATCCTGAATTATAATCTGAATTAGATCCTGAATAATTATTATAATTACCCATTACATACTCCTCAGCTCCACCTGACATATCATATATGCCATAGATATTTCCTGTTGTTGATGCTAATACTCCTTTTGTTCCATTATATTGATTTGCTATTGCTGTACAGGTTTTTGAAGATTCACCAGCAATTGCTGTATTTCCTCCTATTCCTGTTGTAAATGTATCACAATTATTAATTACTACTTCTGTACAACTTGTTGATGAGGCACATCTTCCATAGATACTCCCTGTTAAATATGCTACTGCTCCCCATTCATTATTCTTACTCATATGGATATCCATTGTGGTATCTGTGGTTGCATCAAAGCCAAAGGAATTGCCACTTTGTTGCATGCTTCGTGCTGCATAAAAGAAATTACTTACATCATTATATCTTAATGATGTTAAATTTGGTTTTATTAATAATCCATTTGCATTACTACATGTTTCAGTACTACATCCTAAATTATTATATGTTCGCCTTGACGCTAAAGTAGAATGACTTATTTCAAACTTACCATACCAAAATCCTGATTTTGCTTCCCCTGTATCTGCTACTCCATCACTATCATAATCCCAAAAGAATGCATCATGTGCTGTTGTACTTGTATTTACAAATGTTATATTAAATGCTCCAGGATTTGCTTGCGTT
>CAZRBE010000091.1:0-2973 GCA_964598285.1 uncultured Mycoplasma sp. | reverse complement strand
GCAGTAGGACTTAATTTAGGACAAATAAAAACTGGATCTATATCTCGTGGAGAAAGAATTTGTAAATATAATCGTTTGATTAGAATAGAAGAAGAATTAGATAAATAATTTGCAATAATTAACAATTTATGTTAATATATTGATAGTTATTTATAAGGAGGAAGTTATGGAAACATTTTTAATTATTATAAGCGTATTATTAATTGCTATTGTTTTACTACAAAGTAGTAAAGCAGAAGGAGCATCACAAATAATAACTGGAGGTAATAGTGATTTATTTAAAAATAGAAAAGAACGTGGTAGCGAATTAATTATTAGTAATACTACCCTAATCTTAGGAATAACTTTCTTTGTTATTTGTCTAATTATGTCATTTATTTAAAACTTCGTATGAAGTTTTTTTATTTTGTGTTATTATTATATTATTAAGTGAGGTAATTATGAGAGATAAAATATTAGAGATATTAAAATTAAACAGAAATAATTCTTTAAGTATAAATGAGATATACAAAAAAATATTTCATAATCAAGTAGAAGAAAAGCAACTTATTGTATTGCAATCAACATTAAAAGAACTAATAAATGAAAAAAAAGTTTATTGTATTAATTCTACAAAAGAATTATATACTTTAAATCCCTTTCGAGAAGGAATATTCCATATAAAAAGAAATGGTAATATGTACGTTTCTGTTGACAATGATTTAATTATTAACATAAATAATAATAGAATATATGCCCTTGAAGGAGATAAAGTATTAATAAGAATTACAGATTACAATGCTAATGTTGGAAGTGTTAAAGAAATAATAGAAAGACATGGTATTATTGCAGAATTAAAAACTATTAAAGATAAAAGATTTGCAGTTGTAGGCAAAGATAAATATGAAATTAACATTGATAATAAAATTGTAGATGGAATGATGATTGGTATTAAAATTGATAAAACCAAAGCAGGAAAATTTTATAAAGCAACTTTAAATACAGTTTTAGGACATAAAAATGCTCCAAGATTAGAAGAAATAAAAATACTTTATGAAAATGGTTTTATAGATGGTTTTTCTACTGAAACAAAAGAAGAAGTAAAGTCTATTCAAAGTGAAGTATTAGAAAATGATTTAAAAGGAAGAAAAGATTTAAGAGATAAAGTTATTTTCACAATAGATGGTGATGATACAAAAGATATAGATGATGCTATAAGTTTAGATATGTTAGATAATGGTAATTATTTATTAGGAGTTCATATCGCAGATGTAACAAATTATGTGAAAGAAAACTCTAGTATTGATTTTGATGCTAGAGACAAAGGAACAAGTGTTTATATGCCAGGAGTTGTTTCACCAATGTATCCAGTTGAACTTTCTAATGGAATATGCTCTTTAAATCCTAATGTAGATAGACTTGCTATAAGTACAGAAATGGAATTTAATAACAATGGAGATTTAATAAATTTTGATATTTTTAAAAGTGTAATAAAATCAAGATTGCAAATGACTTATAAAAAAGTTAATAAAATATTAGATGAAAATATTGTAGATGAAGAATATATTTCCTTTAAAGATACTTTGTTGAAAATGAAAGAGCTTGCAGACATATTACGTAAAATGAGAATAAGAAGAGGATTATTAGATTTTGACTCTGATGAAATAAAAATAAATGTTGATGATAATGGTAAAGTAATAGATATAACTACACGTACTCAAGGAGTTGGAGAAAATTTAATTGAAGATTTTATGTTAGCAGCTAATGAATGTGTAGCAACATATATTTTTAATATGAATTTAAATTGTATTTATCGTGTTCATGATCTTCCAAATGAAGAAAAATTAATAAAAACAATGAATGTAATTAAAAGTTATGGAGAAAAATTAGAATCAAAAATTAGTATAAGAGATCCAAAAGTAATTCAAACTCTTTTAAAAGAATTAAAAGAAATACCAAACTTTGATATATATTCTAATATGATATTAAGATGTATGGCTAAAGCTTGTTATCAAATAAACAATGAAGGACACTTTGGAATAGGAATAAACTCTAAAAGAAAAGAAGCTTATACCCACTTTACTTCTCCAATAAGAAGATATCCTGATACAACAGTTCATCGTATTTTAACATATATATTAAATAATGATATAGATCATATTCAAAAAGATACATATAAAAATAATTTAATAGATATAGCAACTCATTCTTCAGAAAGAGAAATAGCGGCAGATAACTGTGAAAGTGATGCTAACAAAATGAAAATGGCAGAATACATGTCTAACTTTATGGGACAAACATTTAATGGTAAAATTGTTGGATTTACAAATGCTGGCATGTTTATAAAATTAGATAATTTAGTAGAAGGCAGATTAGGATATAATACTATGAATGATTATTATGTTTATAATGAAGAATTAGAAACACTAACAGGAGAAAGACATAAAAAAACATATCGTTTAGGAGACACTGTAAAAATTATTGTAGTAAAATCCTCTCCTGAAGAAAGAGAAATAGATTTTGAATTAGCGAAGGAGAATGGTAATAATGGAAATTTTAAACAAAAAAGCAAATTTCAATTATTTCATAGAAAGTAAAATAGAATGTGGTATAGAACTTCTAGGTACTGAAATAAAATCTATTAGAGAAGGGTCTTGTAATATAAAAGATAGTTATGCTTATATAAGAAATAATGAAGTATATGTAATTAATATGTTTATAAAAAAATATAAAGAAGCAAGCATATTTAATGTAGATGAAACAAGGAAAAGAAAACTACTACTACATAAAAAAGAAATAATGAAACTAAAAGAAAAAATAGAACAACAAGGATATACTCTTATACCTTTAAAAGTATACTTTGTAAGAAATAAAGTTAAAGTAGAATTAGGTTTATGTAAAGGTAAAAAAACTTATGATAAAAGAGAATCATTAAAAGAAAAAGATATAAAAAGAAAAATAGATAAAGCTATAAAAGAAAGAGATTAATTAAAT
>CAZRBE010000090.1:0-3133 GCA_964598285.1 uncultured Mycoplasma sp. | reverse complement strand
ACCAATTGAAGATGAAACAAGGATAATCATTTTAATGCAAAATTCCAAATCACATTCTGCCGGGAGCACTCTAAGCCTTAAACGCCCAGAACTTATTGATCAAAAAATTAAGTGGGATGGTTATAATCAAATTGATCCAGGGCGCCAGCCACTCCGAGATGCCCAAAACTTGCACCTGAAGCACCAGCAATCCACTGCCAACCAGAAAGCTGGCACCATATGCAATGTATGTGCGCAAAAGTTTTCGCCACCATCTGAATTCGGAATCCTTAAAGACAAACCTATTGTTCCAGAAATAACTGTTGAAAACGCTGACAATCCACCCAACGGCGTTGCCGATAACAAACATATGTGGGTCAATCCAAATAAACAGGTAATAAATTCCGGTTGAAATTATTGTGTTTGAAACGCCGATTAATCCGAATTTTATAAACTGTACAATGGTCGCTCTAAAACCGTCTCGATTAATCTCTTTTAATTTTTTCAGAAATTCGTTCATAAATCTCGACCTGCTTAACTGTCACTTGCTAACGTATTCTTCGATCTTGCGATCCATTTCCGCGGGAATACTACCGCCGAACAACCAAGCCTTCCCGTATCGGCAGGTCATGGATATGCACTCATCCACATCTCCGAGGGAAAAAAGATTTGGGTCGGTTCGGGGCTACAGGCTGTAGCCTGTCACATCAGCGCCGGCATTAACCAGCACTCGACAGAGCCAGGAAAGCCGGCACAGATCACAAAATTGTTGTAGCCATAGTGGGAGTATAGGTGCATAATTTGTCATAGAACAGGCTTACCCCAATCTCAACCATGGGCTTGGGTTAAACCGGCTCTCTTCGGTAATCCGCGTACCGAACCCACCGGCCAAAATCACAACCTTTATTTCTTTTACCATTCCCTGTGGCATTATCTCACTTAAAAAAAAGAAGCCTCTGCACGATTAAACCGACCCCGTAAACAAGAATTTATGACCATTCGCTAGGGGAATCTATGAATCAATCCACATACTCCCAGAGAAAGAACAAGTGGTGTATTTGAGACATTAGGCAATAGGCTGTGCAAAAAAGGCAAAACAGCAAGCCGAACCGATTAATTTTATGGAAATTCCATATTTGTGCATAATCTTCAAAAGTAAATTATACCATATCATTTTTGTTTTTTCAACAAAATTATACAAAATTTCTGCAATCGCCAATGTTTACTAAAATAAATTTACTATTCTGAATTCTGCTGTTACAGTATACCAAAACAGCATCCCCACATTTTTTCGACACAGCATGTGAAAGGGCCGAGCGGCGCCGCCTCAAAGAAATAATGAATGAGCGCAATCCAAGCCGCTCAGCATGAACCGCTAACATCCTGACTGCCGCAAAAGCCGACGTCTCAGCGCAAGACTAAGGGGTTTATGCCTGCCATTCACATCCGCATTTACTCGATTGTTTGCGTTCGCTTATCGGCCGTTTCGCTGTCCTTTACTTTTCAGCAAAAAATCACTATAATTAACCATTGTTTTGGCTTGCAACAGTATACTCATTATGACATTATAGTATAATGCAAAAATCGATGTCAACGATGTTTCTTGTTTCGTGAAGTTCTTCGGCGTTTTCCAGTTTGCCTCGATCGCTTGTAATGTCTTCGGAAGGCCACGTAATAGGCGCTGTCCTCACTTCTGTCTCCAATAAGCCAAAGAGAAAGCGAACTTTTTTTCTTTCGCGGACAGGACAGGCATAGCATTGTTCTCGCATATAAGTTCGACTGGGTATATCTGACGAACAACAACTTTTCCTATCTCTTGCTCAAGGATATACAGCCGCTTCACTTGGGCGGACATGAGTTCGCCGACTTTCGAACCTTGGTGTCCAGATTAGGGTTGGATTGGTCAATAAATGTACTGACCGCATTTTCATTTTCAACTGCAATTTTTATTTTCGCGCGTAATAATCCCTGGAAGCCTGCCGCTCCGCTTGGAGACGGGCGCAGCTTGCCTGCCCTCAAACGTTGGGCAAACGTGGGAAAATTGGTAGCCTATGCGGGGTACTTCGCTCTGGATGTCGCGATTGCCATAGTGTTCTGATTCGGGTTTTCTCGTGAATTTTAAAACGCACAAAAATCGAATGTCCTTGAGTTCATCACTGTTGATTGGATATAGCTTTGGGATTCCTTTTATTGTGGCCGTCTTAGCGATAATATGAACCCTCCGCGCAAGGGTTAGTTTATAACCTTCGACGGAACGATTGCTTGATTAAGCCCTATACCGGTCAAATGCCGTCAGGCGTCGCAGACGCTTTTGTCGCTTGGCGGAGGCTAACCCCTGCAGATTATCGCCATCTGTGGGGACACGGCGGACAGAAAACTACTCAAAAAGCTTCGCGCCGAGTAGCAGACAAGCCTTGTCAATCTTCACGCCTGCCGGGTGACAAAAACAAAGCCCTTCCGCGACGTCTGGCTTGTCGGGAAGGGCGAGATGAAAAGATTGTGGGATAGCGAAAACAAACAATATAAAGCAAAGACCGATGGGACAAACTCATCGGTCTTTTTGCGTTTCGGAATTGTAATGTTCCTGTTCGGATTTGGTGGAATAGTCAACATAATCCGTAATAAGCATGATGTCAAATTCTAAAATTGTCAGGAAACGGCACTGATTATGTAATTCCAAAGTGATGGTTGTTTAGGGAATATTCAGACAGATGAACGTGAAGCAGTCACGCTGCGGGTTGTGCTCAAACACTGCTCCTGCTTGCCGGCCTGCTTGCATATCGCCGCGATAAGCCCCAGGACTCCGGAGTCCCATTTTTCCTCTTTGATTTTTGAACAGTTGAAATCCCGCATTCCCTCAGCCTCCTTCTTTTTCCCTTATATTACAGCCAATATTAAGGGGAAAACCAACAGAATCATTTTCTGCGCAGGTAACCAAATTAGATTTTGCCGAATTCCGCAAAAACCGGCTCGTATATCGACCAAACCTCATAGTCTTCCGTGTAAAATTCCCGTATGGTCTTTTTGTTATAGCTGTTGCGGCTTTCCGTATCAGCGCCAGCCTTAAGCAAAAGGCGGAATACCCGCTGAAAGTCCTCAACCATTTCCGGCGTCTTTTTCAGACCCGGATAAAGCTTGCCGGTCAGAGGATCCT
>CAZRBE010000089.1:0-3172 GCA_964598285.1 uncultured Mycoplasma sp. | reverse complement strand
AACAATTATTTTCTAATGTTAATTTAGAATTTAAAGATGATAATTGTTATGGCATAATTGGAGCAAATGGAGCAGGGAAATCTACTTTTTTAAAAATACTAAGTGGTGAACTTGATTCTACTACGGGAGAAGTATTTCTTGAAAAAGGAGAACGTTTATCAGTTTTAAAACAAAATCATAATGAGTTTGATTCTTATAAAGTAATAGATACTGTTATTATGGGTAATAGTGTTTTATATAATATTAGACAAGAAAAAGATAAATTATATCAAAAGGAAAATTTTACTGATGCAGATGGGATAAAAGCAGGAGACTTAGAAGAAAAGTTTGCTAGCATGAATGGTTGGCAAGCAGAAAGTGATGCAGCAACTCTTCTTTTTGGCTTAGGAATAAAAAAAGAACAATTAGAAATGAAAATGAGTGAATTAAAAGATTCCGACAAAGTAAAAGTATTATTAGCTAGAGCTTTGTTTGGAGAACCAGATGTTTTATTATTAGATGAACCTACTAATGGACTTGATAGCAGAAGTAAAATGTGGTTAGAAGAATTTTTAATAAATTTTAAAAACACAGTATTGGTAGTATCTCATGACAGACATTTTTTAAACAAAGTTTGTACTCATATGTTAGATATAGATTTTGGTAAAATCACTTTATTTATTGGTAATTATGATTTTTGGTATCAAACAAGTAAGTTAATAAACGAACAAATGAAACAATCTAATAAAAAGAAAGAAGATAAAATAAAAGAATTAGAAGATTTTATCAGAAGATTTAGTGCTAATGCTAGTAAATCAAAACAAGCAACTAGTAGAAAAAAATCTTTAGAAAAAATAAAGTTAGAAGAATTAATTCCTTCTAGTAGAAAATATCCTTATATAAATTTTGAAATAGAAAAATCTCTTGGAAAAGATGTCATTACTTTAGAGAATGTTTGCTATAGTATTGATAATAAAGTGATTTTAAAAAATATGAATTTAACGATAAGACCTACTGATAAAATTGCTTTAATAGGTAACAATGAAATTGCTAAAACAGTTTTACTTAATATTATTTCAGGTAATATTAAACCTGATTTGGGTACTATTAAATATGGTTCTACTGTAAAATTATCTTACTATGAAAAAAATCATGATAAATATTTTATTAAAGATTGTGATTTAATAGATTGGTTAACTTCTTATTCTCTTGTTAAAGATGATACTTTTGTTAGGGGATTTTTAGGTAGAATGTTATTTACTGGCGAAGATTCTTTAAAAAAGATAAGTGTCTTATCTGGAGGAGAAAAAGTTAGGAGTATGTTAGCTAAATTAATGTTAGAAAAGAGTAATGTTTTACTATTAGATGAGCCTACCAATCATTTAGATATAGAGTCCATTACCTCTTTAAATGAAGGATTAATTAAATATAAAGGAGTACTTGTTATAGCTACTTTTGATAGGGAATTAATTGAAACTGCTACTAATAGATTAATAGAAATAAGAAAAGATGGTAAATATATAGATAAACAAATACCATATGAAGAATATTTAGATAAATTTGGTTTAGAAGAAATTTAAAAAGTATTTGTAATCTTTTAAGATGAGTAATATAATAAAGATATTAAAGTAGAGAGAGGTAGTTATTATGAAAAAGATAATATTTTTATTTGTAATGTTTATTAGTATATGTATTTTAGGAATATCTGATGTTAATGCTTTAAATGTAACTGGTATTTCAGTTAGTGATTTAGTAACTGAAGAAAATGGAGATTTAACTAGTTTTAAAATTAATTTTAAAACTCCAGGTACTTTTGGTACTGCTATTTCTAGGATTGCTATTCAAAGTATGAATCTTGGAGTTGATTTTGTTGCATATAGTAATAATATACTTACTAATAATGGTATTTATTATTCGGATCATCATTATACTATATTTGTTAATAATCCTGCGGATTGTGGTTTTATTACTTGGGTTGGAGACTCCTTTACAATAGAAAGTTCACAGTCATATAGTTTTGATGTTTCTGTTCCTCCAGAAAAAACTATTAATCTTGCTGATGATAATACTTACTATGTTTATATTTGGACAAAGCGTAGTGTTACATTCCCATCTCAAGCTTATCCTGATGCTCAATTATTTTCTATTACAAGTGGTGATGGAAAATTTATAGTAGGCCCTCAGATAAAACCTCCTACAGTAACATTTATTACTAATGGTGGATATTTGGCTTCATCAATATTAACTTCTACAAAGGAATATAATAACGAAGATTTAACTTTGCCAACTCCTTTTCATATTTCAAATACATTTTTAGGTTGGTATGATTCTTCATTTACTACTAAACTAGGTGATGGCGGAGATAGTTATAATGCAACTGAAGATATTACAATGTATGCTTTATGGGATAATTTTAAAATTACTATTGATGGATCTAATGTAACTTATGATAAAGAAGATACTTATGAAGTAGAAAAAGATTCTGATTCAATTATTAATATTAAAGCTAAAGAAGGTTATGTTATATCTTCAATTAAACTAAATGATTCAAATGATAATTTAATAACCAAAGATGTCGCTACTTATAAATTGACTCTATCAAATATTAATAGTTATATAACAGTTCATATTGTGGCTAGTGTGTCTAATCCTGATACAAGTGATGGTATAATAAATTATATGATTTTATTAATTACTTCAATTATTACTATTACAGGTGTAGTAATATATTTAAATAAACATAAATTAGTAAATAATAAAAAGGCTTAATTTTAAGTCTTTTTATTATTTAGTTCATAGACGATATCAACATTATCACAAATATTTTTAGAGTGGGTTACAATAATAATACATTTATTTTCTTTATGAGCTAAATCATTGAAAATAGTTAATATTTCATCTTCTGTTTCTTTATCAAGATTACCTGTTGGTTCATCTGCAATAATAATTTTAGGATTATATGATAGACTTCTAGCAATAGCAACTCTTTGTTGTTCACCACCAGATAATTTTAAAACTCGACGATCTAATTTATCTTTGTCTAATCCAACTTTCTTTAAAAGCTCAATTGCTACTTCTTTTTGGTTAGCAACATTAACTTTGCTAATATTCATTGAAAGAATAATGTTTTCACCTGCCGTTAAAGAGGGAAGTAAATTATATGATTGAAAAACGATTCCAATATCAGTATTAC
>CAZRBE010000088.1:0-3195 GCA_964598285.1 uncultured Mycoplasma sp. | reverse complement strand
TCTTGGTATCCATACCCACATGGTATTTATATCTGTCATTGGTATTTCTGTTCCTGCTGTAGCACTCATATAAGTAGCTCTATTTGTTGATGTTACTGTTACCACATTAGCCCACATTTTATCTGTATAACTATACCATTGATATGTACTATTTGTGTTAGTACTATCTGCTTTTTTCCATACTTCATTTGTACTATCATAATATACTGGTATCATTCCTGTTAATAATTCTGGTTTATTTGCATCACTGATATCTAAATTTGGCATTGTTCCTGTCGCTACATTTAATGTAAATTTATATTGAACAGCAGTTAAACTAACATTTTGTTCTCCATTTGTTGTAGTAGTATTTATATAATCATTCATATCAGCATTATCTTTAATCCACACTCTTAATCTATATGTATGTACTTGTTCTAATATATTAACTCCATCAAAAGTAAATGAATTAGAATATATTAATTTTTTATTTGAATTATTACTATATGTATTTAAAGAACTTACTATGGTAGGTGCTACAACTTGTGTTTCTACATTATTGCTAACACTTGTTAAATATACTTTAATATCATCATTACTAAAATCATTATTTGTTATAATTTTACTTAAATATATTAAATAATTTATTGTATCTGCCTTTTCTGATTCTCCTTTTACATAAAATTCATAATAATCAGTTTGGGCAATACCTTCTGCATCTGTTAAAAAATTATAAGTAGTTAAGTTTAAATTATCTACTTGTTCTGCATAAGAAAAACTAATTTTACTTGTAGTAATTGTATGTTCTTTTTGTCCTATAATAACAAAATTATACAAAGCAAAACTTACAGATATTAAAAATAAAATACCTATTAATATGGTTATAAATAATTTTGTTTTCTTTTTATCTTCCATCATAAAAATTACCTCGTTACTATATATTTAAATTTTAACATATTATTTATTTTTTTACAATAAAAAAAGGAATAGAAATATTCTATTCCATAAACTTTTCTTCTAAAACTTCCATTGGTTCATCTGTTAAAAACTGATTTTCTAACTCATAAGATACATCTCTATATTGTTTAGCGCCAGTTCCTGCAGGAATAAGTTTACCAATTATAACATTTTCTTTTAATCCTTGTAATGTATCACTCTTTCCTTTTATTGCTGCATCTGTTAATACTCTTGTTGTTTCTTGGAATGATGCTGCTGATAAGAATGATTCTGTTTCCAAAGATGCTTTAGTAATACCAAGTAATATTGGTTTACCTGTTGCTGGTTTTTTACCTTTTAGAATAACATCTTTATTAGTATCAGTAAACTTTCTCATACTGATTAATTCTCCTATTAAAAGATCAGTATCTCCACCATCTGTTATTCTAATTTTAGAAATCATACGGCTTACTACTACTTCAATATGTTTATCAGAAATATCAACACCTTGAGCACGATAAGCTTTTTGAATTTCTTTTAAGATATATTCTTCTGCTGTAATTGGATCTGTTACCGCAAGTAATTCTTTTGGTGCAATATTACCTTCAGTAAGTTTATCTCCCGGATTAACTTTATCTCCTTTTGCTACACGAAGTTTTGTTCCATAGTTAGTAATATGTTCTATTTCTTCTAATTTGTTTTTAATATAAATTTTATATTTTCCATGATCTTCTGTAATATTACTAATAACTCCTGCCATAGTAGCAATCGTAGATTGTCCTTTTGGATTTCTAGCTTCAAATAATTCTTCAACACGTGGTAAACCTTGAGTAATATCTTCTCCTCCTGCAACTCCACCTGTATGGAAAGTTCTCATTGTAAGCTGTGTACCTGGTTCTCCAATTGATTGGGCAGCCATAATTCCAATAGCTTCTCCAACCTCTACTAAATTACCAGTAGCTAAGTTTCTACCATAACATTTTTGACATATACCATTTCTTGTATTACATGTCATAACACTTCTTATTTCAACTTTTTCAATACCTGCTTTAACTATTTTTTCTGCTATTTTTTCAGTAATCATTTCATTTTTATTAACTAAAACTTCTTTGGTTTTTGGATCAATAATTTTTTTACTAGCATATCTCCCCACTATTCTGTCATATAATCCTTCAATTAATGTATTATCTTTATCATTAATAAAAGCACTAACTGTAACTCCAAAATCTGTTCCACAATCTTCTTCTTTAATAATAACATCTTGTGAAACATCAACAAGTCTTCTTGTTAAATATCCTGATGATGCTGTATTTAATGCTGTATCAGCAGATCCTTTTCTAGCGCTATGTGTTGATAAGAAAAATTCTGATACTGATAATCCTTCTTTAAATGAGGATAAAACTGGTATTTCTATAACTTTACCACCTGGCTTAGTCATTAATCCTCTCATCCCAGACATTTGAACAAATTGTGATATTTTTCCACGAGCTCCAGAATTCATCATGGATACTATTGGGTTATTTATTGATTGATCTGCACATTTCTTCAAATCTGCTTGAACTTGATCTTTTGCTTTTTCCCAAACTTTAACAACATTTTCAAATCTTTCTTCTTCTGTAATTAACCCTTTAGAATATTGTTTATTAATGCTATTAACCATTTTTTTACTTTCATCTATAATCTCTTTTTTATTAGGAATAGTAATAACATCAGACATAGAAACTGTTGTTCCAGAAATTGTTGAGTATTCAAATCCTAAATCTTTTAATCTATCAAGCATAATAGATGTTTCAGTTGTTTTATATAATTTGAATATTTGGGCAATAATATCTTTTAAAGTTTTAACTGGGAAAGGATTAACTAGAGGCATTTCTTTTATTGCTTCTTTTAAGTTAACTCCTTTTTCTACAAAATATTTGTTTGGAGTAATTGTTGTTATATTTTCTTTAGTAGGTTCATTTATATATGGAAATGAATCTGGTAATATTTCATTAAATTTTAATTTCCCTACAGTAGTTATTAAATATTTATTAAGTTGTTCTTCAGTAAATATTTTATGATTAAATGATTTTACAGGAATTGCTATTCTTGTATGTAAAGGTAAATCTCCTCTATCATATTCCATTAATGCTTCATTGGAATCTTTAAATACTCTTCCTTCATTTACTAAATCTACAATTTCTCTTGTTAAATAATAATTACCAATTACCATATCCTGAGCTGGAGTAACAACTGGTTCTCCACTTTTTGGATGCAAAATATTATTTGCACCAAGCATTA
>CAZRBE010000087.1:2778-3298 GCA_964598285.1 uncultured Mycoplasma sp. | reverse complement strand
TGTAACAAAGTGGCTAGCTGGAAATAAAGATATAGTTTTTTTAGAAACTAAAATATGCCCTGTTACTATTTCAAATTCACTTATATTATCAACATCATTACCAAAAAATTCTATTCTTATACCTTTAGAATGTTCATAATTTGGAATAACTTCAACTACATCTCCTCTTGCTCTAAATGTTCCTCTTTTTATATCAATATCGCTTCTTTCATATAACATATCAACTAATTTTTTTAACAAATTATTTCTGTCTATATGATCTCCTACATTGATCGTTAACATATTATTTTTATATTCATCTTTTTCTCCAATACCATAAATGCAAGAAACTGAAGCAACTACTATGACATCATTTCTTGATAAAAGTGCACTTGTAGCACTATGTCTTAATTCATCTATTTCATCATTTATAGCACTAGTTTTATCAATATAGGTATCTGTTTGGGGAACATAAGCTTCCGGTTGATAATAATCATAATAAGATACAAAATACTCAACTTTATTTTCTGGAAATAGTTCT
>CAZRBE010000087.1:0-2768 GCA_964598285.1 uncultured Mycoplasma sp. | reverse complement strand
TGCATAAAGTTGTCCAGCGAGTGTTTTATTGTGAGCCAAAACTAAAGTTGGCTTCTGAACTTGTTCAATAACATTTGCCATTGTAAAAGTTTTACCACTTCCAGTAACACCCATCAAACAC
This sequence comes from uncultured Mycoplasma sp., assembly GCA_964598285.1. GTDB lineage: Bacteria > Bacillota_I > Bacilli_A > RF39 > UBA660 > CAG-611. Next base: position 2,647 of record CAZRBE010000087.1, on the reverse strand, counting down.
TGATATTTATTGCCTTTGCGGATTCCGTCAACTAATTCTTTTATTGCTTCTGGTTGATCTCCAGAAGGTAAATATTCAGAATGTAATATGAATTTATCTGCCATTTTTATCATCCTTTCCAAAAACGTTATGATTACTGAAAGCCTTTCATTATTCCCCAAATTCGTCCCCATTTTCATTTTTTTGCTGGTTAATAGTTAATTTTTGGCTTGGGGACGAATCAAGGTCACAAAAGTACTATTTGTGATTAAGTCTTTTAATTAGTGTATTTTAACCTAAAAACAAGGGAACACAATTAAAGTTTCCTCTATTTGCAATTATTATAATATTTTTTTAATCCTAAATATTTATTATTCCATGGTGTTACTTTCTTTTTTAAACCATATGAGTAAATCAAAAAATTATTTTTATATGAATCAGTGTCCTCAATAGTATATTTTTCTTTTAATTCCATTATTTTATCATATAGAAATAAAGCAGGTTTTTCTTTATGATAAGTAGTATCTATTCTAAAATAGTCATATTTATTAATTTTTTTGCAGTAATCAATTATATCAATTAGAACTTTCTTACCGAAACCAAATTTTCTATAATTTGGTAAAATAGTAAACCAATTCAACCATATTGAATCATTATAATTTTTTACAACATCTACACCTACAATTCCAATTAATATTTCATCATTATAAATTAAAAATTCAATATTATCATTTTTAGTATTTATTGCTTTATCATATAAATCTCTATAATCTGATTCATCAGGCCATTCTTCTTTTTGAATATTGTAAGCTAAATCTAAATTTTCCAAATTTACTGGTTTATATTTTAATCCAAATTGTGATAACATGCTTTGCATCTCCTTAATACATTACTATTCCCTTTATTTTTATATCAATCTTTTTTTCATAAAACTTAATTAATTATATCACATAATTTTATTTTTTAAACTGGATTTTAATATATATAAAAACTCATTTCTATATTCAAAAAATGAGTCTTATTTTTTATTTGGTATTATTTAAAATCTTTTTCACTAATTACATAATAATATTGATAATCTTTTTTTATAATTGTGAAAATAGTTTCATCTTTATTGGTAATTAATAATATTGGGGATTTTATTTCTTGTTCTACATCGATCAAATCATTAAATTCTAAAACTTTAATAAGATTTAAATCATTATTACTTGGCATTTCATCTACTCTAACAATTATTTCTTCATATTTACTTACTAATTCTTTTACTTTGAGATTATATATATCATGTGAGGTAGTCCTTTTTTTCTTAATAAATATACTAATTGTCAAACATATAATACCAATTATTAATGTTATATCTCCAATAATATGCACAATTTGATTAAAATTATTATAATTTTCTTTAATTACTTTAATGTTTTTTTCTTGAATACCAAGACTATCATCTGTTACGGTAAATGTTTTCCCTAATAAAGGAATAGTTATAGTTAAAATACGATAATTTGTTTGACCATCTTCAAAAATAATATTGTCACTAAAACCATCATATAAATTATTAACAGTAATTTTGGCATTAATTATTGCATAGCCATTGACAGCAATACCATAAGTATCTTGATACTTTAATAATAATGCCCTAGCAGCTCCAAAATCAAATGTAAAATCTTTAGAAATATTTAATTTAGCAGTTTCTGGAGATTCTTCAGTAATTTTTACAAAATCAAGTGACTTATCCCATAAAATTTCTTTGCTTGATAAATCTTCCACAATAATTTTCCCAGTAACATCTACAGAATAATTAATAATATTAGAAGACGAATATTCAATATCATAGTTAAGAGTAAATTTTATTTTATTAGTAATGGAAGAAAGATATATATGCTTATTTTCTAAATATTCTGGTTTATAAAATATATCGTCATTATTATAAACTTTGTTTGTCTGTGATATACCAGCTTTATAAGTCAATACCGTTTTGGTTTCTTCTTTTTTTGGCATAACACTATAAATTATTATCACCAAAGAACACAATATTATAAAACAACTAATATAAATTAATACTTTTGGTTTGACTTTTAATTTCTTCTTTGTTTCTTCCATTTAATCACTCCTAATCTTTTAATATTTCATATAACCATACTGTAGGATAACCAGCTTTAGGTATCACTACTTTCATAATTCCAACAACTTTATTTTCTGAAACCTTTAACACATCATTAGTATTATTATTATCTCCTTTAGTAGTAAAATATAACTCATGTTTTTCTTCAGTTACGGAAACAATTCTATGCATAATAATTATTTTATCACTATTTACATAACAAATAACATCTCCAGATTTTAAATTTTCTAAATTAGATATTTTTTTATAAACAAGGATATCTCCTCGCTTAAAATAAGGGTACATACTATTTGATAATACCGCAATAGGAACATAATTAAATATTCCTAAGACAAATAATATCATTATAGTAAAGACGAACATAAAAGGTATTAAATACAATGGACTTTGTTTCTTTTTAATAATCATATTATTATCAGTAGTATGATAATAAAGATAATAATTTATTATTAAATATAATAATAAACAATAAGTAATGTTATATACACTATAAATAAACCAATTAAGATTTGGAGCAATTGAAATAACTAAAGGTGCTATAGTTAT
>CAZRBE010000086.1:0-3441 GCA_964598285.1 uncultured Mycoplasma sp. | reverse complement strand
TTAGTAAATGAAAATAGAAATTTACGTGCAGTTGATTGGTATTTTAATGCTTGGGGTGGTTTAGTAGATGGACTATATTTTCCTTGGGATCAAGATGACAAAGTTGCTATGAAGATGTGTGAATTAGAACAAGCAAATCGTTATCGTTTAGATGATTTTATTCTTGAAGGAGGATCTATTCACTCTGATGGAGAGGGTACATTATTAACTACTGAAGAATGTTTACTTTCTGAAGGAAGAAATAGTTCAATGACAAAAGAGGAAATTGAAAAAGTATTATGTGATTATTTAAATGTATCTAAAATATTATGGATACCTAAAGGTATTTATAATGATGAAACAAATGGACATGTTGATAATATTTGTTGTTTTGTTAAACCTGGTGTTGTCACTCTTGCTTGGACTGATGATGAAAGTGATCCTCAATATGAAATAAGTCATATGGCTTATGAATATTTAATAAATGAAGTTGATGCCAAAGGAAGAAAACTTGAAATCCATAAAATTCATACTCCAAATCCTGTTTTAATTACTAAAGAAGAAAGCTTAGGAGTAGATTCAATTGATGGTACATTGCCTAGAAATGAAGGAGATAGACTTGCTGCTTCTTATGTTAATTATTATGTTGGTAATGGTTTTGTAGCTATGCCAGTATTCAATGATCCACATGATGAAGAAGCAAAAAAAATATTACAAGAATTATATCCAGATCGTGAAGTATTTACAGTTTATGCAAGAGAAATATTACTTGGAGGAGGAAATATTCATTGCATAACTCAACAGATACCAAAAGGTAATAATGAGTAAAATTGTTGTTGCTTTTGGAGGTAATGCTTTAGGAAAAAACCCTCAAGAACAACAGAAATTAATAAATAAAGCAGTTATAAATTTAATTCCTCTAATAAAAGAAGGGCACAAAATAATTATTACTCATGGCAATGGGCCACAAGTTGGAATAATTAATTTAGCTTTTGAAGATTCTTATGAAAATAAAAATATTCCTTATATGTCATTTCCAGAATGTACCGCTATGAGTCAAGGATATATTGGCTTTCATTTGCAAAAAGGATTGCGTAATTTATTAAAAGAAAATAATATCACAAAAAAAATAGTTACAATTATAACTCAAGTAACTGTTGATGAAAATGATTTATCATTTAAAAATCCTACTAAACCAGTTGGACCATTTTATACAAAAGAAGTAGCAGATATTTTAATGAAAGAAAGTGGAGAAAAATATATTGAAGATGCTGGAAGAGGATATAGAAAAGTTGTTGCTAGCCCTAATCCTATATCAATTATAGAAATAGATACTATAAAAGATTTAATAGATAGTAATCATATAGTGATTGCGTGTGGGGGTGGGGGTATACCTGTTTATTCAAAAGATAATTATAAAAGTGCTAATGCTGTTATAGACAAAGATAAAGTAAGTTCTTTAATGGCAAGTAAATTACAGGCTGACAAACTAATTATTTTAACAGATGTTTCTCAAGCTTGTTTAAATTATGGAACAAAACAAAAAACTCCAATAGGTAGTATAACTATAGATGAAGCAAAAAAGTATATTGAAGAAGGTCATTTTGCTAAAGGGAGTATGTTACCTAAAATAGAATCAGCTATTTCTTTTGCAGAAAAAACAGGAAATTCAGCAGTGATTACAGAATTAGATAATATTACTAATGCTATGTTAAATAAAAATGTTACAGAAATTCATAAGTAATACTTTACTATTTTTTGTCATATAATATATTAAAATTATTGCTGATAAAATAAAAGTTTGTTATAATTAATATATGTTAGAAGGAGATGGCCAGTTTGAAAATTAGTGATTTGTTTGAATTTCCAGGGATATTGATAGTTATAGGAGTTATTTTTTTAATAATTGCTTTTGTAGTTGGATTATTAGCTTATAAGAAAAAGGATAAAGTAGATTTTGATGTAAAAAAAGATGAATCCGTTGATGATGATTATAAAGTAGAATCAATAAAATTAGTTGATGATGAGGTAATAGAACAAGCAAAAAATGTTATTAAAGAAAATGAAACTGAAAAAGTTGAAGAAGCAGAAGTAGTAGATCAGCCAGAAGCTGAAGAAGAGGATTTTTTAGAAACAAAAGAATTTATAAATTTAAATCCTGATAAAAAAGATGAAAAACAACCTAATGTAGAAACTTTATAGTTTCTTTTTTTATATAATATAATATTTAAATGACTAGGTATTGTATCAAAAAGTATTGACTTTTAGGTAATTTTAGTATAAGATTTTATTTAAATTATTTGAAGGGGGCATGTTATTATGAATAAATATTTATATGATAATATAATATGTTGTATATATTGTGTTAGAATATCAATAATTACTAACATAGTTTATTTATGCTTTCTTTCAATAAATAATTCTGTAAAAAATAAGATTGCAAACTCATTATGATGAAATTATATTGAGTATTGCGGTCTTTTTCTTTTTAAGGGGGAATATTATATATGAATAATTTAACTTTAGAAAATTTGATAGAAAAAATTAAAAGTTATAATGAGGAAGAAATAGAAGTTATAACAAGAGCTTATGAGTATGCAAAAATATTACATAATGGCCAAAAAAGACAAAGTGGGGAAGAATATATAATTCATCCATTAAATGTTGCATATATACTTTCTGAAATGCATGCTGATCGTGATACAATATGTGCAGGACTTTTACACGATACATTAGAGGATACAAATATAACTAAAGAAGATATTGCCCATGAGTTTAATAAAACAGTCGCCAATTTAGTTGATGGAGTTACAAAGATGGGTAAAATGAATTTTTCATCAAAACAAGACCAAAATCTTGCTAATACAAGAAAAATTATAACTGGAATAACTGAAGATGTTAGAATAATTATAATAAAACTAGCAGATAGATTACATAATATGAGAACACTAGAATTTAAATCAGAATTTAAACAAAAAGAAAATGCCCTTGAAACTATGGAGATATTTGTACCACTTGCTTATTATATTGGAGCTTATAGAATAAAATCAGAACTTGAAGATTTATCATTAAGATATTTAAAACCTGATGTTTATAAGAAAACAGAGGAACAAAAATTAAAGATAGAATCAAGTAGTAACGCTTGTTTACAAGAAATGTTATATAAAATAAAGGAAATGTTAGAAGATAGAAACATCCAAAATGAAATAAAAGTAAGAACTAAAAATATATATGGAATATATAAAAGATTAAGTGAAGGTCATAAATTATCTGATATTCATGATTTACTGGCTTTAAAAGTAATGGTTGATAATATAGAGGATTGCTATAGAACTTTATATTTAATACATAGTAAGTATCCTCCAATAAATGATAAATTTAAAGATTACATATGTAACCCAAAAACAAATATGTATCGTTCACTTCATTCAACAGTATTTGGTCCGGATGATAGATTAGTAC
>CAZRBE010000085.1:0-3555 GCA_964598285.1 uncultured Mycoplasma sp. | reverse complement strand
GGATTTTATTCATTTGTATGAAACAAAAAATGTAACTCTTCAAGTAGCAGGATCTGATCAATGGGGTAATATTACAACAGGAATAGAATTAGCAAGGAAAAAATTAGATGTTGATCTATATGGATTTACGATGCCTTTAGTTTTAGATTCTAATGGTATTAAATTTGGTAAAACAGAAGGTAATGCTTTATGGCTTGATAAAAATAAAACTACTTCCTATGAATTATATCAATATTTAATTAATATTGATGATAAAATAGTTGTTGACTACTTGAAAAAATTAACATTTTACTCTAAAGAAGAAATTGAAGAAATTGAAAAAGAACATAATAAATCACCTGAAAAAAGATATGCTCAAAGAAAGTTGGCAGAAAGCATTATTACCTTTTTGCATGGTGTTGAAGAATATAAAAAAGCCTTAAACATATCAGAATGTTTATTTTCAGGAAACATTCAGAATTTAAGTGATGAAGAAATAGAAGAAGCTTTTTCTAATTTTCCAAAATTAAAATTATCAAATATTTCCATAATTGACTTACTTATAACAAGCAAAATTGTTGCTTCTAAAAGAGAAGCTAGAGAACTTTTAGTAAATAATGCTATTTATTTAAATGGAGAGATAATTAATGATGAAAATTATATTGTTAATAATAATCGAAAATATAATATAATTCGTCGTGGTAAAAAAAAGTATTATATATTTGAAAAATAGAAAAATAATTTCTATTTTTTTTATAATGATTATTACCCATACAAATTACCATTATATTCATACTATAAATCAGGGGGTAATTTTATGATAAACGATTATAATTTATATTATAATAATACAAATGCTTTTGAAGATTTAAATAATAATTTTGTTGAAAATAAAGATTTGGCAGAGCCATATATAGCTTTTATGAAGGGTAATTTATTTAATAATTTATATAAATCATATAAAAACTATAAATTTAGTGAATTGAATCCTACGAATGAACAAGAATATATGATGTTGTTAGTACAAATATATGATTTTTGTACTCATGAGTTATCGTTATATTTAGATAATCATTCTAATGATGATAAAATGATTAAATTAAGAAACGAATATAGTAAAAGAGCTACAGAAGCTATGAATCAATATGAGCTTAAATATGGACCATTAAACTTATCTAGTAATATGTTAAGCTCTTATCCTTGGGTATGGGATAGTAAAAAGTGGCCATGGGAGGGTAATGATTAATGTGGAAATATGAAAAATCTTTGCAATATCCAATTGATATAAAGAATAAAGATATTAGATTAGCTAAAGTAATTATTACTCAATATGGAGGATATGCCGGAGAATTAGGGGCTGCTATTAGATATTTAAATCAAAGATATACTATGCCAGATGCTAGAGGAAAAGCATTATTAACAGATATTGGCACTGAAGAATTAGGACACATGGAAATGATTTGTACTATAATTTATCAATTGTTAAAAAATGCAACAATTGAAGAAATAAAACAAGCAGGACTTGATGGGTACTATACTGAACACAAAAAAGGTTTATTTCCAATTGATGCTAGTGGAGTTCCATTTACGGCAGAATATTTTGCCACAACAGGAGATCCTGTTGCAGATTTAGCTGAAGACATGGCTGCAGAAGAAAAAGCACGAGCTGTTTATGAAAGTTTAATAGATTTAACAGATGATAAAGATATTTTAGGGCCATTATTGTTTTTAAGGCAAAGAGAAATTGTTCATTATGCACGTTTTAAAGAATTATATGATGAATATAAAAAAATGTATTAATAATTCAAAATATATAAAATAAAAATGTATTTCCAATACATTTTTGTTTATATATATTAATAATTTAATCACTTTTTAAGAAATCTTTTCTCATTTGTTCTTCTTGAGTAAATAAGTCTTTAAATTCAATTCTTAAGTTTTTAATTCCAGTTTTTATAATATCAGGATAAATTGCTCTTGAATTTAAAATGGCTTTTTCTATATGCTCAATAGTTACTATATGTTGATTTTCAAATACAGCTTCAGAAAAAGCTTGTGCTAACATTGTTAGTGGCACATCTGGATATCTTCCTGATGTTTCATAAACTCTATTGTATTCTTTTGTTAAATCAACAATAAAAGTCATTATTTTTTCTTGAATATAAGGGGTATAAGCTAATTTTGCATTAGCATTTTTTTCTATTTTTGGCAATGTTCCCATAAGAATTCTAATTGTATGTTCTCTATTTGGTTCTTCAACTTTTATATTTTGAAATCTTCTGGCAAAGGCTTTATCTCTTAATACGTATCTTTCATATTCTGCAGTAGTTGTAGCCCCTACAACTTTTATGTCTCCTCTACCCAATCCGGTTTTGAACATATTGGCAAAATCTAGGGAACTTTCACTAGTAGAATTTATTAACGTGTGGATTTCATCAATAAAAAGAATAAATTTCTTTAACCCTTTTATTTCAGAAACTAAGGTTTGTACTCTTGTGTCTCCCGTTTCTTTTACTGTACCAATAAGAGTCTGAACATCTATTTTTACAACTGTGTATCCTTTTAAAGCATCTGGAACTTCATCTTTTTGAATTCTGTAAGCAAGTCCTTCTACAATAGCAGTTTTACCAATACCAGGTTTACCTGTTAAAATTACTGATTTATCTGGGGTTAATAAAACTAAAATTAAATCTTTTATCTCCTCATCTCTACCTATCGCAGGATCTGTTACATATTCTTTATCTGTAAAGTTATCACCATATCTTTTTATAATACTGTACTCATTATTATCCATTTTTCTCACCATTTTAATTATAATGTAATATTAAAGTTTAGTAAAGTAAATTTGATTTGAAAATATTCATAATATATAATATAATATACTTATAATAGAGGTGATTAATTTGTATACATTTTTTACTATTTTTGGTTTTTTATTTATTTCAGTGGCTTCTATTTTAATAGATTATATATATACTGCTTTTTCCATAAACAAATTTACTAGCTTTTTTTATCCAATAGATGGCAGAACGGTCTTAAATGAAATAAATATTACAGTATTGCCAATTATTGTCTGGGCCTTTGTAGAACTTCCTATTTTAGCAAATAATCCTAATTTTTTAATTGCTATTATATTAAATATTATTGTATCAAGTGCCATTATATATGAAGTTAAGTATGGATTATTGTTGATTAATAAAAGACAAAAAATAATAGATGTCTTTGCTATAATTTCTGCTACATTATTAGGACAAACAGTTTCATATATGATATTTAAATCTCCAGCTTTAATAAATTCTTTTGATTATAGTTATATTATTTCTATAGTGGGGATTGTTTTATTATTTATAATTCATGCTTTAATAACACTAAGGTTACCACAAATAAAAAAGAAGAAAGTTTATAAAGATAAAAGGTAAAAGCAATTTAAAATAAATCTTTTAATAATTGCTTTTTTATTGTATAATTTATCTTAGAATAGAGGGTGTTAATATGAAGAAAAAGGATATTGAATTAATTGATGCTTATTTTAGAGCTGCTAATTATTTATCAGTAGGGCAATTATATCTTTTAAAT
>CAZRBE010000084.1:0-3578 GCA_964598285.1 uncultured Mycoplasma sp. | reverse complement strand
GGGGGGGGGGGGGGGGGGGGGGGGGGGGGGGGGGGGGGGGGGGGGGGGGGGGTCTGGTCTAGTTGTAGCAACTTCTAAAAAATCATTACTTCCCTCAATAAAATATTTTAAATGATAAAATGCTCCTTTTATATCTTTATAAATAACTTCTTCATTAGAAAGAGCGGTTTTAGAGACAGGATCCCAATTTATTATTTTTTCACCACGATAAATTAAACCTTTATTATATAAGTCAATAAATACTTTATTTACTGCAACTTCCATACCAGCATCTAAAGTAAATCTTTCTTTGGAATAATCTAAAGAAAGCCCCAATTTTTTCCATTGATTTCTAATATTTAAAGCATATTCTTCTTTCCATTCCCAAGCTTTTTCCAAAAATTTTTCTCTGCCTAATTCATATTTGTTTATTCCTTGTTCTTTTAATTTATTAACAACTTTTACTTCTGTAGCAATTGCTGCATGATCCATTCCTGGAAGCCACAATACATCATACCCACACATTTTTTTATAACGAATAATTATATCTTGTAAAGTTGTATCCCAAGCGTGCCCCAAATGAAGTTTTCCTGTCACATTAGGAGGTGGCAACACAATACAAAAGGGTTTTTTAGTTAAATCTCCACTTTTAAAATAATTATTTTCTAGCCAAAAATCATATTTATCAGCTTCTACTTCTTTAAAATCATATTTTTTATCCATATATATTCCTCCTAAAAAAATAAAAAAGCAATACCAAAGGACACTAATAGTAGTGTGGTACCACCTTATTTTATACATAGATGTATCTTGAATATTTAACGCATATTACACGAATTATTTTCCATAATCAGCTTAGAAAGCAACATTCAATTACTATAAATATTAGTTTTCACCAATCACTAACTCTCTTAAAATATAAATAATTTACTTCTCTTCTTCATTGCATTTATTAAATTGTATATTATTTTTATCTTTTTGTAAAGAAAAATTATATATTATAAAGATTTGCTAATGCTATAAAGAAAAATATCATCAATACCAAAACCAACAATAAAAATACCATTAATCCCCATCCTGAATTATTTAATTTCATTTTATTTACCTCTAACTGATTCTTTTTATACAAGAAACTGCCGCAATAGCGCCATCACTAGTTGCTGTTACTATTTGAAAAGCTTCTTTTTTCACAACATCTCCTGCTGCAAAAATATTTTTTATTTTTGTTTCAAACCTTTCATTTACAATAATATAACCTTTTTCATCTAAAATATCAAGTTTTTGTAAAAAATCTGTCGCTGGTTCATATCCAATAAATATAAAACATGCTTTAACTTTAATATTTTTTGCCTCTTCTGCCACTTTAATATCTAAGGAAGAAAGTTTTTCATCTTCTTCGTTAAATTTTTCTATTCTAGTATTTAAAAACACTTTAATATTTTTCTTTTTTTTCACTTTATCTATTAATATTTGATCTCCTTTTAAAGAAGAACTTCTATTCAAAATAGATACTTTTTGACATAAATCTGATAGATATAAAGATTCTTCTAAAGCACTATTTCCCCCTCCTACAATTGCTACTTCTTCTCCTTTATATAAAGCCCCATCACACAAAGAGCAAAAGCTAACACCTCTACCTTCAAACATTGATGATTCTTTATTTAAACTCTTAGGTTGTCTTCCAATTGCTAAAATTATAGCTTTTGTTTTTAATTTTTCTTTCCCAAGTTTTACAATTTTATATTTTTTCTTATCAATAATCTCTGTTACTTCTCCATATCTATATGGTATTTTCATATTTTTTAATTGTTCATAAAATTTCATAGCTAATGAAGGCCCAGAAATATCGATAAACCCAGGATAATTAGAAATAATAGAACTTTTAGTAATTTGCCCCCCTGGAGCGCTTTTTTCTATTATTAAACAATTTAAATTAGCTCTTTGTAAATATATTGCAGAAGTAATCCCTGCTGGTCCTGCACCTATTACTATACAATCATAACAATCTTTCATATTTTCCACCTCATCTTTATTATATTGAATTTTGTCGATTTTGTTTTTCTTCTAATCTTCTAACTCTTGTATCTTTTTTTCTATAAAACACTAAAAATGCTCCTGAAATAAATAATATGATAGACACTAGTTGAGCTACTCTAATTGTTCCTAACATCAGGCTATCAGTTCTCATTCCTTCAATAAAAAATCTGCCAAATGAATACCACATAAAATATATTCCTGTCAATTGTCCCATTTTTAACTTTTTGTATTTTTTATAACAAATAAACAATACAACAAATCCTAAAATATTCCATAAAAATTCATAATAAAATGTTGGAATATAATAATTTCCATTGATATTCATTCCTGAAATAACAAATTCTGGAATAAAACCACTTTTTAATTTTTCATAAGTTGTAATACCACCATGTGCTTCACTATTAAAAAAATTACCCCAACGACCAATAGCTTGTGAAAGTATAATGGCTAAAGAGGCACTATCTGTTATTTTCAGAATATTTATTTTATGTTTTTTGCAATAAAATATTATAAATAAAAGTCCTCCTATTATAGCTCCATGGATTGCAAGTCCTCCATTCCATATTTCTAATATTTCGATTGGATATTTTAAATAATAATTCAAATTAAACATAACATAATAAATTCTAGCACCAATTATACCCCATATAATTGCATAAAATAAAATATTAGTAATTATCAACTCATTAAATCCCTTATTTTTAAGGATTTTATAAAAAATAAGTGATCCTATTATTATGGCAAATAGCATAGTGATTGAATACCAATAAATTTGGATAAAGCCTAAGTCTAAAAAAATTGGATTCATACAAATCACTCCTTACTTACAATATATTTTTTAATTCACTTATTTTTTGTATTTTTAAATATTTATTACTAGAGGGAATTAAGTTAAAATAATCACACACAATAGCATGAATGCCAAAATTAATTGCTCCTTCTATATCTATTTTCAAGTTATCTCCAACCATAATACATTCACTTTTTTTAAAATTTCCCACAGCCATTTCAAAACTTTCAAAATTTGGTTTTTGTAAAACTTCATCACCACCGATAACAGTTTTAAAGTATTTATCTATTAAAGCATGTTTTAATCTTCCAACTTGAACTTCTTTAAAATAATTAGTTAACACTACTAATTCATATTTAGAAGATAGATACTTTAACGTATCTATCAAATCTTCATTAATTTCAGATAAATTCTTTTGTTCTTCAAACAATTTGTTTACAAAAGACATATCTAAATTAAGTTTTGTTGCATCATTAATCTCTTTTAATAATAATTTTTTAGATAATTTATCATATTTACTCTCTAAACTATTTATAACTTCATCAACAATACAAACATCAATATTTAAATTAAAATATTTAATAGTATTATCCAATCCTTTTATATATTCATTTTTCCATATAATAAGAGTATTATCTAAATCAAATATTATTCTTTTATACATAAAATTCTCCTACAAATTCTTTTTCAAGTATTCTCCTGTATATGATTTTTTGACTTTTATAATTTCTTCTGGAGTTCCAGTTGCAATCACTTCTCCACCAAATTCTCC
>CAZRBE010000083.1:0-3588 GCA_964598285.1 uncultured Mycoplasma sp. | reverse complement strand
TCATCTACAATTAATATCATACCACCATACATCTTTGCTTCTTCAAACACAACTTCAAAATCCTTTTTATTATTTATAGTAGCATTTAAAAATCTATAATTGACTTTTAAATCATTTACTATAGCATTCGCAATAGAGGTTTTTCCTATCCCAGGTTCTCCATATAAAATCATAGAAAATAATTTATTATTTTTTACTAAATTAGTAAGTATTTTGTCATTCCCTATTAAATGACTTTGTCCCACCACATCTTTTAAACTTGTTGGGGCCATTTTTATTGCTAAAGGTTTTTCCATAAACTTCACCATATTATATTTTAACATATAATTAATTATTTATATATTTAATTTTTTTGTGCTATAATTAATTTGTGAAGATATATGGAAGATATGATAAAGGATTATATTGATTATACAAAATTTGAAAGAAAGTTAAGTAAAGAAACTTCAAAAAGTTATAGTTATGATTTAGTTCATTTTATGAATTTTTTAAAGTTGAATAAAATTAATAATTTTTCTTTAGTTAATCAAAAAATATTAGAAAAATATTTAGAATATTTAAATAATAAAAATGAAGATTCTAGAAGTATTAGTAGAAATATTACTTCTATTAATAATTTTTTTAAATTTTTATTACAAGAAGAAGAAATAAATAATAATCCTTGTGAATTTATTGCAAGGCCAAAGTTGAAAAAACAATTACCTAATGTTTTATCAGTAGAAGAAGTTGATGATTTACTAAATATAAAACTTGAAACAATATTTGACTATCGTAATAAAGCTATGTTAGAATTGTTATATAGCACAGGGCTAAGAATCAGTGAGGCTGTAAATTTAACAACCCGTGATATTGATTTTGAAAATTGTATAATACGATGTATTGGTAAAGGTAGTAAAGAAAGAATCGTCCCAATTAATGATTATGCAATCCATTTTTTAAGAGAATATTATGATAAAAGGTCTTTATTATTAAAAAGAAAATTATGTGATTATGTATTTTTAAATAATCATGGAGAAAGGTTGACTAGACAAGGATTTAATAAAATATTAAATAATATTTTAAAAAGTAAGTCAATTAATAAAAAGGTTACTCCTCATATTTTAAGACATTCTTTTGCAACTCATATGTTAAATGGGGGAGCTAATCTTAGAAGTATTCAATTGTTACTTGGACATAGTGATATTTCTACTACAATGATATATACTCATATTAGTAGAGAAAAGATAAAAGAAGACTATAAAAAATTTCATCCCAGAAGTTAAAGGAGGGCTAATTATGAAATTTAAAAGAATATTTTTAATAGTACTTGATTCACTTGGAGTAGGGGAAGCTATAGATGCAATAAACTATGGTGATTGTGGAGCAAATACTTTAAAGCATATAGATGACAAAGTTCATTTATTTGTTCCTAATTTAAAAAAATTAGGTTTTATGAATACTATTACAATGGATGATATTAAAAGTGATGCTTATTATACTATAGCAAAACCTGTTAATCCTGGGAAAGATACATTAACAGGACATTATGAAATGATGGGAGTAAGAGTAATTACTCCATTTAAAACATTTCATAATGGATTTTCAAAAGAGCTAATTACTGAAATAGAACAAGCAACTAAAAGAAAAGTTATTGGAAATGTTGCGGCTTCTGGCACTGAAATTATAAAGGAATTAGGAGAAACACAAATTCAACAAGGTTCTTTAATTGTGTATACCTCAAGTGATTCTGTATTACAAGTAGCAGCTCATGAAAAAATAATACCAGTTGATGTATTATATAAATATTGTGAAATAATAAGAAAAATAACTTTAAAAGATGAATGGTTAGTAGGTAGAGTTATTGCTAGACCATTTGTAGGAACGAATTCTTCAAACTTTAAAAGAAGTGAAAATAGACATGATTTTGCGATTGATCCTCCTGAACCATCCGTATTAAACTTTTTAAAAGATAAAGGTATTAGTGTTATTTCAGTAGGAAAAATTTTTGATATATTTAATGGGCAAGGAATTACAAAAAAAATAATATCAACTTCTAATAAAGAAGGAATTGATAAAATATTAGATATTATGGAAAAAAATTTTACTGGATTATGTTTTGCAAATTTAAATGATTTTGATTCATTATATGGTCATAGAAGAAATATAGAAGGATATGCCAATGCAATTGAAGATTTAGATGTGGAAATACCTGTTATATTAAATAATCTTGATACTGATGATTTATTAATTATAACTGCAGATCACGGCAATGATCCAACATTTAAAGGGACTGATCATACTAAAGAAAATGTACCAGTAATTATATATAGTAGATTATTTAAAGAACCAAAAAAATTACCAGCTTTAGAATCTTTTTCGGATATTGGAGCCACTATAGCAGAAAATTTTGATGTTAGAAAACCAAATATGGGGACAAGTTTCTTAAATAAATTAAAATAGGAGAGTAGAATAGGGGATATTTTATGAAAAAAAAAATAGTTTTCTTTACTATAACTTTTGGATTATTAATTATAATTTTAACTGGATGTAATAATAGTTTAGCATTAAAAACAGAATATAAAATGAATGAAATAGCTTCAATTGATGAGGTTGAAATTATAATGACTAAGGCTATTCTATATGATAAAAATAATTTAGAAGTTATATTTAAAATAACAAATAAAAGAAATAATACAATTACAATATCACCTGATAGCAATTTTAAATTATATGATATTAATCAAGTACAAATACCTAATCAATATCAAAATGATACAAATATTATTAAATCAAATGAAACAATTAAGTTTACTTTAATGTATAATGTATCAGAAAAAAATATATATGAAATTTTATTTTATTCTGGAATTGTAGAAAATAATATTAAATTTACTATTACTAATTTAGATTTAGAATGAAATAAATGGATAAGTAGTAGGAGATTAATTTTCATAATATATAAGTTTATAAGTTAAATGATATAAATAGAAGTTGACATAATATCAATTATAAGAAGTTACATAGATAATAAAAATAACTAAATATTTAGTTATTTTTATTTGTATTAATTAAAACTTACGTGACATTATTTCAGCTATTTTTTCAAAAACTTCTTTTGCATTTGTCTCATTAATACTTGTATATCCAAGTTCCTGTAATGCTAATGATTTAAATGTATTTAATTCTTGTGTTCTACTTAATTTTTCTTCTTTTTTAGATTCTATATCATTTTCAAATTTTTGATGTGATTCAGTAACTCTATTACGTGAAGCCCCCCCATTAGAATATAACATCATAGCAGAGTATAAAATTCCTTCGTATAAAATTCCTTCAAATGTATATTGTTTATCTTCATCATAAATAAATTCTAGAGGAGTAGTCATACCATTATATTTTGCAAAATAGGCTAAGATATATTTTAATTCTTCTACTTGCTCCATTGTTTGAAGATAATAATATAAATATTTTAAAGTATTATATGAAACTTCATTATTTTCATCTAATAATTTTTCTTTTAATACAGTAAAAACATCAGTTAAAAGTTCTTGTTGCTTTTTATTTAATCCTTTTAGATCTGCTACTGTATCTCTATTAAAAGAATCTAATATT
>CAZRBE010000082.1:689-3707 GCA_964598285.1 uncultured Mycoplasma sp. | reverse complement strand
TCATAAATTTATGAAGTCCACCAGCTTTATAGACGATATCTTCTCCAGGACGTAACCATAAATGATAAGTATTAGCTAAAACAATTCCAGTATTACAATCATAAAGTTCTTCTGGAGAAAGAGTTTTTACTGTGGCACGAGTTCCTACAGGCATAAACATAGGTGTTTCATATTTTCCATATTTACTATTAATAATACCATATCTTGCATTTTTATCTTCCTTTAAAAGTTCAAAATTCATTTTACTCATTTTTAAAATCTCCAATCAACATTGCATCACCAAAAGAAAAAAATCTATATTTTTCTTTTACTGCTTCCTTATAAGCATTAATTATTATTTCTTTAGTAGCAAAAGCACTAACCAACATTATTAAAGTTGACTTTGGCAAATGAAAATTAGTTATTTGCATATCTATAGCTTTAAATAAAAATATCAGTGTTTCCAAAACATTTTTTAAATGTATTATATTTAGTCATTATAGTTTCTAATGTTCTAGTAGAGGTTGTACCTACACTTATTATTTTATTTTTTTCTTTTTTTGTATTATTTAATATATCTGCTACTTCACTACTCATTTCATAATATTCACTATGCATATGATGATCTTTTATATTTTTTTCTGATACTGGCCTAAAAGTTCCAATACCTACATGAAGTGTTATATAACAAATATTAATACCTTTATCTTGGATTGTTTTTAATAAATCTTTAGTAAAATGAAGCCCAGCAGTTGGAGCAGCTGCACTACCCAAATTTTTTGCATAAACAGTTTGATAACGGCTTTGATCTTTTAAAGCTTCGTGAATATAAGGTGGAAGTGGCATTGTTCCTAATTTATCTAATATTTCTAAAAAAATACCTTCATAAAGCATCTGAAAAATTCTAATACCATCATCATTTACAGAAATACATAAAGCTTTTAATAAACCATTTCCAAATGATACAATAGTCCCCTTTTTTATTCTTCTAGCAGGTTTTGTTAAACATTCCCATGAATCATTTCCCAAATCTTTTAAAAGTAAAATTTCAATCATAGCTTTTGTTTCATCTTTATTACCAATTAATCTAGCTGGTAATACTTTAGTATCATTGAGTACCAAAGTATCTCCCCTATTTAAATAATTTATAATATTTTTAAAAATATCGTGTTTAACAACTCCTGTTACTTTATCAACTACCATAAGTCTTGAAGATGCTCTATCATCAAGTGGTGTTTGAGCAATAAGTTCTGGTGGTAAATCATAATCAAATTCTTCAATATCCATTATTACACCTCTTTGTTGTTTGTATTATACAATAAAAATAATAATTTTAATAGTATTAATACCACATATTAGTTAGATTTCCACTTTCTTTGTAAAAAGAATCCATCAATATTACATTATCATAATTTTTTATAAATTTTTGTTCATTAAAATTAGAAATAACAACTCCAAAATAAGGTGTCCACCATAAAGATTCCGCTACATAATAATGATTATCATCAATACCAACAACTATAGCAGCATGAGTTTCTCCACCACCATAATCATCATTTAGTAAATCTCCTACTTGTATTTTAGAGATCGTATTTTTATTTAAAGAAACCATTTCTCCTAAATCTGTTAAATCTACAATATTTTTGCTTGGACCTGCTCCTATATCACCAACATCAAATCCACCATTTAGTAATACCCAAGATATAAAACCACTACAATCTAATCCATTAACCATAATTTTTTCTTTAAAATGTGAATATAAACTACATCCCCAAGCACTAGGACCATATTTTGTTTTTTCCAATAAATTAAATTTTTTAGAGGTCAAAAATAATCCTTGGTGATAAAATCTTCCCTCTCCATCTACATAATTATTAATACCAAAATGATCTATTCTTCCATTTTCAGGAAAATAAGAAATTATATAAGGAAATTCTAAAGTAATAAATCTTGCTGATTCTACTACTCCTGCTCTTGTTTTATATCCAACTTCACTTACTCTATTTTCTAATATTTCATCCAATAATTTTTCTTCTTTATAAGAATAATTATTACAAGATAATAATCGTTTTTTATAATTAAATATTTTAGGCTTTTTCATAATCAAAGGCGTAACTACTACATCTACCTCTCTAATTTTGTCTTCAATACTTACAATTACTTTTGTTTCTCCAGCTTTTATTCCTTTTACAATACCATCTGTTGTCACTGATACAATTGAAGAATCTAATACTTTATAATTTATTTCTAAATTATCCTCTAAACTTTTTATAGAATAACCAATTTTATCCACTCCATTTATTGCTAAATATATTTTTTCCTTGTCAATTTCAAAAAACAATACAGAATTAATATAATTTGATATATCAACTTTTACAGTTTTCCCATAATTATTTCCAACTATAATTATTTTATTATTATGATTAGTTTTTATAACACATACATTATCCTTTACAAGGACCTTATTATCAATATCTTTTACATAACAATATCTTTTAGTATTTATTTTTTCATCAGGTAAAAATATTTTCACTTCTAAGACATCATCAAGAACATTATAATTTAAAAATTCAATTTTATTAGTTATTAATTTAGTAGAAAAATAGTAATAATATAGCCACCAAAAAATTAGACACACTAAAATAAGCATAAAAAACAAAATAATTAAAATTATCTTTTTATTACCATTTTTTCTCATAATTTTTTACCTTTTAAAACAAAGCATCCTTATGCCTTTTATCAAAATATTTATAAGCTTCATCAGTAACAACTCTACCACGAGATGTCCTTTTTATAAAACCAATATTTATTAAATATGGCTCATACATATCTTCAATAGTTGTTACTTCTTCTCCTACTGATGTTGCTAAAGTATCAATTCCAACTGGTCCACCATTAAATTTATCAATTATAGTTAAAATTAGTTCTTTATCTGTTTCATCTAAACCAATAGAATCTATTTTTAATCTTTCCAAAGCTTTTTTAGTTATATCTAAATCTATTTTACCATTTCCTTCTACTAAAGCAAAATCTCTAACT
>CAZRBE010000082.1:0-679 GCA_964598285.1 uncultured Mycoplasma sp. | reverse complement strand
ACTCTTTTAAATAATTTATTTACAATTCTCGGTGTTCCTCTACTTCTTTTAGCAAGTTCTACACAAGCTTCATCTTCTATTTCTGTTTCTAAAACTCTACTTGTTCTTTTGGCAATAGAAACAAGTTCATCAGTTGTATAATAACGTAACTTATTAACAATACCAAATCTATCTCTTAATGGTGATGTAAGATCTCCTGCTCTAGTTGTAGCACCTACCAATGTAAATGGAGGTAAATCTATTTTAATATTTCGAGATGTTCCATCACTACCTATTATTAAATCTATTGTAAAATCTTCCATTGCTGGATAAAGTATTTCTTCAATAAATTTAGGCATACGATGTATTTCATCAATAAATAAAACATCTCCTGGCTCTAAACTTGATAAAATAGCTGCTAAATCCCCACTTTTTTCAATAGCAGGACCACTTGCTGTTTTAATTCCAACTCCTAATTCATTAGCGATTATATAAGCCATAGTAGTTTTACCAAGTCCAGGAGGACCATATAACAAAACATGATCCAAACTTTCATGTCTCATTTTTGCAGCTTCAATAAATACTTTCATATTTTCTTTAGCTTCTGTTTGTCCAATATATTCATCTAATTTAGATGGTCTTATATTATTTTCATATTCTTTTTCTTGTTCCAATTCTATCACCTCAATAATAATTTTAA
>CAZRBE010000081.1:0-4123 GCA_964598285.1 uncultured Mycoplasma sp. | reverse complement strand
CTATATTCTATTTTTCCACTTTGAGTTTGATTAGGGAATAACTTATCTATTACTAGATAACCATAATCTTTTAATTCCTTTAATCCAGTTTTAATTGATGTTTCATTTTCCTTACTTATTTTACATAACCCTTTTAATGAATAATCCCAATCATCTGGTAATGATAACATAAATGATAATAGTCCTTTTGCTTTATATGATAGATTTCTATCTTGTAAATGATAGTTAGACATAACTGTATAATTCTTATTTTTCTCTATTTTAAAGACTGCCATTTTAATTCTCCTTTCGTTCCAAAAAAAAAGAACTAATGTTAAGCATGAACAATGTTTACACTAGTATCATAGAATACTTTATATTTATTTGTGCATATATTTGAAGCATTCCTTGTAAATTCATCGTTCATCACTATGTAGTCATTATATTTGTTGTTGATGCTATTAATCTTATCTCTTCAGAATTATTTTCATATAAAATTCTTCCATTATCCATATCCATAACAATAGAAGATGAAGCTAATACATTAAAATTAAAACTAAAAAAAAAAAAAATGAAAATAATTAGTTTTTTCAAAATTATCACCTATTTAAAATTATGAAAAACTAAAAAAAATAGGACAATAATTGTCCTAATAGGCATATAAACCATGTATTTTTTGTCTTACTTCTTCATTTATATCCTGTAAAACCCAAGTTTTATCAATTTTATTTAAATAAAAGTCTATAGTATAAGTAACTTTTTCTGTATAAGCTTTCATTTTTGATATTTTATAATCAATATATTTTGATTCTACAATATTTCCACTTTCATCCTTAAACTCAGTAGGTTTTGTTGCATAATAAATATCAGCTTCTTTTTTAACTTTATAATAATCATAAACTTTTACTTCTACTGTTACAGTAGCATTGTTTCCATCAATCACTTCATCTTTTATAACATAAGTAAGATCTTGATATTGACGTTTTAGAACATCTTTATATGCTTCTTTTTGACTAGCATTCATAATTAAATCACTATTTACAATAGTATCTAATTGTCCTAAAACATCTTCATTTAAAGTTTTATAATTATTTAAATAACTTTCTACTTTTTTAGTAGGTGTATTATCCATTTCACATGCTGATAATAATAAAATGAAACTTATAGCAAAAATACTTAATAATAATTTTTTCATAAAAAATTCCTCCCATTAATATAATGGAGGGAATTTTATTTTTTATACATTTTTTAAATTTTATTCAGTAGCTTCTCCAGAGGGAGTTTGTGGAGTTTCTTCAGATGAGCAATAACTTTCAGCTAATAATTTTAAATCAATCATTCTAGCATTTCCATATTCTGCTAAATTATCTCCTAATACTGTTATCGTTCTTTCTAAGCAAGTATTTGGTGTCCAATTACATTCCCAAACTGTAACTGTTTTTGTGTTATCTGTATTATCTACAACTGATAAAACAACACCAATATGTCCATATATTTCACCTTCTCCTACTGTTGAATCATAAATAAATAATGAACCAGCTTTAAGTTCTGTACTATTAGATGAAGCATACCTTGGACCACTAAGTGTCCCACTTCCTAAACCTGTTTTTGCTTTTATTATATCAAATGAAAGATCATTAAACGTTTGATCCAATAATTCGGTCGCTCCATTAATACATGATCCTGTTGTTATGCCTCCTTTTTTATTGTTAAATTCTGCAATTATATCGGCTATATCATCACATAAATCTATATCACCTGTACCAAATTTTTCAACACCACCTTCACCTTCATTTGCTCCATTAATTCCTGATAAATCAACTGGAGTTGAAGTCCCATCTCCGTTATTCATAGGACCTATGCTACCTTTAAATCTATATTCTTCTTCAACTGATGTCCCTTCATCACAATATTCATATAAAGTATCTGGTGTAGCAGTTGGAGTATTACATTTCCAACTACCTATTTGTGCAAGTGTTGGTGCTTTAGAACTAGATGAAGAAATTATACTTGATCCAGACCCTAAAGTAATAAGGTCTTCCCCAATTATAGGACTTCTTATAGAATCACACCCATAAGAAGCAACTTCTAAACCAAAAAATCTATTAACGGTAGTTGATGCCATATAACCTAAATCAGGATCATCCCCAACTAAATCTTCTTGAACTTCATAATGAACATGGAAATCACAATCTTTAGATCTTGTCCCTGTATCACTTACATATTCAATTATATCTCCAGCTTCTACAATAGAACCGACATCGTATTGATTTAATTTTTTTTCAAATTCACTTTGACTAACGGCACAAGTCCATTTATAATAATAACACATATTTTTAGTTTTAACATACTTATAATTATAAGGACAACATAAATTTGAACCAACAATATAATAACCTGAAGGACATTCTTCTTCAGAAGAAGTGGAAGAAGAACTTTCTCCAGCTTCATCTGACATTGTTGTCAAAGATGGATTTGTCTCTCCTAAAAGTATTGGTTTTTCTTCTAAGCAACGTTTTTGATAGTCACAATCTCTATATTTGCCTTCTTTTTCGCAATCATCTCTCAATTGTATTTCTCCTGGTTCTCCATCAGCATTTCGTATTTCTGCTGCTATTCCTTCCACTTCTGTTGTTGCTTCACTTGTCATTTTACATAAATGAGTATATAAAGTTCGGTATGCCCTATCATCATATATATTGCTACCTGAACCATTATCCCAATCAACTAATATATATATACCATATTCAGAATCTTCTTCATACCATTCAACTATTTTTCCTTTTTGAGTTGATACAACTTCTGGACCTTTACCATTACCACCAGCATCATCAAAAGAAACATCCACTCCTTTATGAGCATCAGCTACTCCATCATATACTCTCCAAGCAAACATTCCACTTACATAACCAACTGATGAAGTAACTGGTGAATGCATAGGACAATACCAACCACTAAAATTTGCCCCAGAAAATGTTTCTGCCGTATTAATTGCTATCATAGATATTGTAAATAAAGCAATAGCCATAACACCAAGAATCACAGCAACCCAAGGAAACCTTATAATAAAAGCAATTACTCCTGCTAAAGCTCCACCTACTTTTTTTGCTTCTTGTTTTTCTTCACTTTCTTCTTGTCCTTCTGAACCAGACAATTTATCTCCAGCGTTTTTTAAACCTCGTCCTCCAGCATCTAAAACTTTTTTCCCCAAACCTTTCGCAGCATCCTTAAAATTAAATTTATTTACATTACTATCACTTGATTGCTTATTTTTATTATCAGAACTTTTATCTTGATTAGGTTTTTCTTTATCTTTATCCCCATCAGTTTGATTTTTATTTTTATCTTTATTTTTTTCTTTATCTTTATCTTCATCTTTATTTTGATTAGAATTTTGATTTTGATTTGGCTTTTTTAAATCTGGTCCTGCCTGTTTATTGCTATTGTTATTTTCAACTGAATTTAATCCTTTATTGCCTTGATTACCATTATTAGTAGGCATTTCATTATTGCTATTTTTGTTAGCTCCTACTGGAGGATTTTCTTTATCATTTAAATCTGGACCATCTGCTCCTATATCACTAGAATGATTCTTTCCTCCTACACCAAATTGTGGAAAACCATGAGCAAGATTTGTTCCTGCTTGAATTCCACCTTTAACTAAATTAGTTCCACCATTAACTAGTCCTCCAACTTCTGCTCCTGCTGATGGTTCTTCTGCTTCATTTGAATAATCATAATCTTCATCATCATTCATATATTTCACCAACCTTTAATATCTAATCTATCTAAGGTAATCATATCATAAAAAAGACAAAAAAAAAAGACAAAAGTCTTTTTAATAATCACAACTTCCAGGAGTCCTTGGAAATGGTATTACGTCTCTTATATTATCAACTCCTGTTAAATAAATAAGTAATCTTTCAAATCCCATTCCAAATCCTGAATGAACACAACTACCGTATTTACGTAAGTTGCAAAACCATTCAACAGGAATTGCATCTATTTTCATTTCTTCCATTCTAGCCATAAGCTTTTGGTAATCTGCTTCACGTTCTGATCCTCCCATAAGCTCTCCTGCTTCTGGAACTTCTAAGTCAACTGCTGCTACTGTTTTATTATCAATATTTGTTTTCATATACCA
>CAZRBE010000080.1:0-4160 GCA_964598285.1 uncultured Mycoplasma sp. | reverse complement strand
AGTAGATGGGGAACACAAGCACCATTTACTAATATTACTTTAGATTGGATTATTCCTAATGATTTAGCAGAATTAAATTGTATTATTGGGGGAAAAGAAATTGATTTTAAGTATAAAGATTGTCAAAAAGAAATGAATATGATAAATAAAGCATTTATTGAAATAATGATTGAAGGAGATGCTAATGGTAGAGGATTTCAATATCCAATACCTACATATTCAATTACTAAAAATTTTGATTGGAGTGAAACAGAAAATAATAAACTATTATTTGAAATGACAGCTAAGTATGGAACCCCATATTTCTCAAATTATATTAATAGTGATATGGAACCAAGTGATGTAAGAAGTATGTGATTTAAGGGAACTTCGTAAAAAATCTGGTGGTTATTTTGGAAGTGGAGAAAGTACAGGCTCTATTGGAGTAGTTACTATTAATATGCCACGTATTGCTTATTTGGCAAAAGATGAAAAAGATTTTTATGAAAGATTAACTAAAATGATGGATATAGCAGCCCGTAGTTTAAAAATAAAAAGGAATGTAATTACAAAATTATTAGAAGAAGGATTATATCCATATACAAAAAGATATTTAAAAACATTTAATAATCATTTTTCTACTATTGGATTAATTGGAATGAATGAGGCTTGTCTAAATGCTAAATGGATACAAAAAAATTTAACTAATGAAGAAGCACAGAAATTTACTAAAGAAGTATTAAATTTTATGCGTGAAAAATTATCTGATTATCAAGAAGAATATGGAGACTTATATAATTTAGAGGCAACACCAGCTGAATCCACAACATATAGACTTGCAAAAAAAGATAAGGAAAAATATCCTGATATAATTTCTGCAAGTGATGATGAAACACCATATTATACTAATAGTTCTCATTTGCCTGTTGGTTATACAGAAGATATATTTCAAGCTTTAGATATTCAAGATGAATTACAAACTTTATATACATCTGGAACAGTTTTTCATGCTTTTTTAGGAGAAAGATTAAATGATTGGAAATCAGCAAGCAATTTGGTTAGAAAAATAGCAGAAAATTATCGTTTACCATATTATACACTTTCTCCAACATATTCTGTTTGTAAAAATCATGGTTATATTATAGGAGAAGAATATAAATGTCCAAAATGTGGAGAAGAAACAGAAGTTTATAGTAGAATAACAGGCTATTATAGACCTATAAAAAATTGGAATACGGGAAAAACAAAAGAATATAGTATGCGTAAAAATTATGATTTGAACTGTTCACATTTATCAAAGGAAAAATGTGAAGAAGAAAAAAATAAAATTATGTTATTTGGAACAAAGACATGTCCAAATTGTAAAATGGCAAAAAAATTATTAGAAGATCATAAAATAGGATATCAATTTATTGATGCTGAAGAAAGACTTGATTTGACTAAAAAATATGAGGTAAAGCAAGCTCCAACATTAGTAATATTAGAAAAAGGAAAAAATAAAAATGTTGCCAATTTATCTAATATAAAAAAATATATAGAAGAATATAAAATTTAGGTAGATTATGTACGATACTATAATAATTGGTAGTGGTCCAGCTGGAATGACTTCCGCAATATACCTTGCTAGAGCAAATAAAAAAGTATTAATTATTGAAAAAGATACCATTGGAGGACAGATTTCTTCTTCTCCTTTGGTTGAAAATTATCCAGGATATATTAAAATATCAGGTAGTGAATTAGCTAATAATATGTATGAGCAAGTTATATCTTTAGGAGTAGATATATTTATAGAAAAGGTTGTTAAAATAGAGGCTGGTAATAAAAAAAAAGTATTTACAGAAGAAAAAAATATTTATGAAGCTTCTTGTATTATTATTGCTACAGGAGTTAAACATCGTTTACTAGGATTAACAAATGAAGAAAATTTAATAGGCAATGGTATTCATTTTTGTGTTGCTTGTGATGGTGCTTTTTATAAAAATAAAATTGTTGCTGTAATTGGTGGAGGAAATAGTGCAATAGTTAATGCTTTAGCATTATGTGATATATGTAAGAAAGTTTATATTATTCAAAATTTAACAGATTTAACAGCGGAGAATACCTTACAAAATAGATTGAAAAAAATAGATAATGTAGAAATAATTTTTTCTTCCGTTGTAAAAGAACTTATTGGAGAAGATACTTTAAAGGGAATTATTATAAAAAACAATGATACTAAAAAACAAATAGATCTTGATGGCATATTTTTATCTATTGGATTAATTCCTCAAAATGAAATATTTAAAAATGTAATAGATTTAGATAAATATGATTATATTAATTCTTTTGATTGTAAAACAAATAAAGAAGGTATATTTGTAGCAGGAGATACTAGAACTAAAAATTATCGTCAAATTACAACTGCGGTTAATGATGGAACAGTAGCTGCTATGTTAGCAATTGAATATTTAAAAAAATAAAAATTGCAAAAAATATAAATAGTAGTTTATAATTAGAAAAGGTGATATTAAATGGAAGTAAAGGATAAAAAAATTATCGTAACTGGTGGAGCAAACGGAATAGGAAAAGAATTAGCAAAACAATTATTAAACCAAGGTGCTTATGTTGCAGTGGCTGATATAAACAAAGATAATTTAGAAAAATTAAAAGAAGAACTAAAATCAGATAAATTAACAACATTTGTGTTAGATGTATCTAATGAAGAAAATATAAAAATATTTAAAGAAGAATATATAAAAAAATGTAAGGATATTGATATATTAATAAATAATGCTGGAATAGTACAACCATTTATAAATGTAAATGAACTTGATGATTCGATAATAAAAAGGGTTATGAATGTTAATTTTTTTGGACCAGTAAATTTAACAAAAGCATTTTTAAGTGATTTATTAAAGAGAAAAGAAGCTTATATTGTAAATTTATCTAGTATGGGAGGTTTTTTTCCATTTCCTAAGCAATCAATATATGGAGCATCTAAAGCGGCAATTAAGATATTTACTGAAGGATTATATGCGGAATTATTGAATACTAATGTAAAAGTTATGGTAGTATTTCCAGGAGCAATAGCTACTAATATTTTAAAAAATTCTAATGTAACAATAAAATCTCAACAATCAAAAGAAGAAGGCAAGAGTAGTTATAAAATGCTTTCTCCTCAAAAAGCTGCAGAAGAGATAATAAGTGGTATTTTAAAAAACAAATTTAAACTTTTTGTAGGATCTGATTCTAAGTTTATGAGATTATTTTATAGATTAAATTCTGAATATGCTATAAAATCAATTAATAAAAAAATGAAAGATTTAAATTAAGTTATTAAAAAGATCAGTAAAAAATCACTGATCTTTTTATAATAAACAATTAAATTAACTTATTCAATTTTTTTTATTATTTTATTAACATTTTTTTTAAATACAATTAAATCAATAAATATTGATATAGAATAGGCAATCAATATTATTCCTAAATAAGTGGTTAATACTATCGCACCAAGTTTTGTATTAACAATCATAATAATTCCACATATAACACCTAAAATAGACATTAATATAGTTAAAATCCAATATGGATAATTTATTTCTTTTAATACTAAAGATATTTTAATATTATAGAAAGAATTAATAATCATCCAAATTCCAACCATTATAGGAACTGTTATAGCTAAACTTTCTGGATATATAAATATTATAATTCCTAATAATATTGATAATAAACCTATTATAAAGAAAGATGATGCAAAAAATGAAACACTTTTATCTATTATTAGATATAATCCTGTAACAATTAAAGTACCTGCTATAGTATAACTGAAAAATTGCATACTTGAATTTGGATATAGTAATATTATAATTCCTAATATTGAAAATAATACACATGTAATCATGGCAAGATTAATATATTTTTTAAACGTTTTTACCATTATTTAAAACCTCCCTTCATAAATACATAATTTAAATACTAAATTTTTATCTTTCTATGTACATTTATTATAATTTAAAAATGACTACTGGTCAACATAAAATTATAAATTTATTCAAGAAGGTGCTATGGAAGAATTAAAAGTCTAACATGATTAAATAGTTATAAAATCAGTGTTTAAAGAATGATATTTCAAAAACAGGAATATATGTAGGAACTTATGCTCATAAAGATATTGCATTTGAATTTGGTATGTGGATTAG
>CAZRBE010000079.1:0-4200 GCA_964598285.1 uncultured Mycoplasma sp. | reverse complement strand
GAAACTTATGGCCTTGATCCTATAAAAATTATTGATTTAAAAGCTTTAATGGGTGATCCTTCAGATAATATTCCAGGAGTTAAAGGAATAGGAGAAAAAACGGCTTTATCGTTACTTCAAAAATATGATTCTTTAAATAACATTTATGAACATATAGATGATATAAAAGGATCTGTTCATGATAAGTTAGTTAATTATAAAGAAAATGCCTATTTTTCTTATGAACTTGCCACAATTTATAGAGATGTACCAATAGATGTTAATTTAAATAATATAAAATATAACGGAATTTCTCCTTCTTATAATGAAATACTCGAAGACTTAGAATTTTATTCATTTTTGAATAAAGGACCTATAAAAGATGATTCAAAAGTAGATATTAATATAATAAAAAGTATAGATGAGATAACTATTACAAATGATTGTGCTATTTATATAGAAGTATGTGGTAATTATCATGATAAAGATGTTAAAGGAATAGCAATTTATAATGATACGACTAAAGCTTTTATCCCATTTGAATTATTGAAAAATAGTAATATTTTAAATAATAAATTTTGTAAATATACTTATGATTTAAAAAAACTTTTAGTAAGCTTAAAATATATGGATTTAAAAATAGATGGTAATTGTGAAGACATAATGATTATGACTTATCTTTTAAATTATAATATAAAAGATGACTTATCTTATTTAATGAATAATAATTCTATTGATATATTATTTAATGAACAATTATATAAGAAAAAAGATTTAACTATTGATGATATTGCTAAGCATGCTCTTTTAAAAGCTAAATATATATTTGATAATACAAAAAGATATAAAAAAGAATTAATAAGAAAAAATTATTTAAATCTATATGAAGAATTAGAAATGCCATTAGTAAAAGTTTTAAGTGATATGGAGTATATTGGAGTTTTTGTTTCAAAAGATATCTTAAATAATATGAAAGATGAAATAAAAATAAAAATGGAACTTTTAGCTAATAATATATATAATTTGGCAGGTGAAGAATTCAATATTTTATCTCCTAAACAATTAGGAAAAATATTGTTTGAAAAACTTGATATTCCATATTCTAAAAAGATAAAAAATGATAATTATTCAACTAGTGTTGATATTTTAGAAAAATTAAGTAATTATGAAATTGTCAATAAAATATTAGATTATCGTGGTTTAGCAAAACTTTATAGTAATTATGCTATAGGACTTCTAGAATGCATTAAATCAGATGGTAAAATTCATACAACATTTAATCAAACTTTAACAAGAACAGGCAGACTTTCTTCAGCTAATCCTAATTTACAAAATATACCAGTTAGAGAAGAATATGGTAGACTTGTTAGAAAAGCTTTTATACCTAGTAAAAATTCTATTATTTTATCAAGTGATTATTCTCAAATAGAACTTAGAGTATTTGCTCATATGTCAAATGCCAGTAACTTAGTTGAAGCCTTTAAAACAGATATGGATATACATACAAAAACGGCAATGGATATTTATCATGTTCCAGAAGTTGCAGTAACTACTAGAATGAGAAGAAATGCTAAAGTTGTTAATTTTGGTATTCTATATGGAATTAGTAGTTTTGGATTATCTGAGGATTTAAAAATAAATGTAAAAGAAGCCAAAGAATTTATAAACCATTATTTAGAATCATTTCCAGGAATTAAAAATTATATGGAACAAGTAATCCAAGATGCTCATAAAAATGGATATGTTAAAACTTTATTTGGAAGAGAAAGAATAATTGAAGAATTAAATAATCCTAATTATATTATAAGAAATTCTGGGGAAAGAATGGCGTTAAATACTCCGATTCAAGGTACTGCAGCAGATATTTTAAAAAAAGCTATGATAGAAATATATCAAAAATTAGAAGCAGAACATATGAAAGCCAAAATAATTATTCAAGTTCATGATGAACTAGTTTTTGATTGTCCTATTGAAGAAAAAGATAAATTAATAAAAATAACTAAAGATATTATGGAAAACACTTATAAATTAAATGTTCCTTTAAAAGTTGATATTAATTATGGAAATAATTGGTATGAAGCTAAATAAGTGCTAAAAAATTAATCATTATAAATAAATAGTGATATAATTGATAATGAAATAAATAATAAAGGGGATTATAAAAGATGAAAAATAGTAGAACAATAAAAAATATAGTAATGTTTATTTTGATTTTTGCATTACTTGGAGTAGTATATTTTACAATGAATTATGCTAAAGATAATATAACTGTTACAAGTAATAATGAAATGTCTCAAGAAATGAGTGGAGAAACTCCACCAGAAATGCCAAGTGAAAACACATCATCAAGTGATTCTACTACAGAGCAATCAGAGATGCCAAGTGATGGACAAAACGAAATGATGGAAACAAGTAATGGAGAGCAAGAATTAACTATTGTTTACTATGTGATATTTGGAGTTGAAAGTTTAGTTATTGCCTTATTAGTTGTATACTTAATTTTATCAGGTTTAAATAAAAAAACATTTAAGGAAACATTTAGTTTATCAGATAAAATAATAATAGCTATTTTATCAGTTATTATTTTAACTGGAGGATTAGGTTATTTAATGATTATTGTAACTAATAATTGTTTCTTAAATAGAGGTTCAATGGATAATACCAATACCAATAATTCTTCCACAAATTCAGTTAGTTATTCATCTTCAAAAGAAATAACTGCCGATGAAACTTTAACAAGTGGTACATATTCTTCTACTAAAGCTGCTGAAAATGCTATTTTGGTAAATGGTGATATTAATGTAACACTTAAAAATATTATTGTAACAAAAACTGGTGATTCAAATGGTGGAGATAGTAGCAATTTTTATGGTAATAATTCAGCTATTTTAGCTAAAAGTGGAGCAAATCTTACTTTAACTGATATAACAGTAACAACAAATGCCAGTGGTGCTAACGGAGTATTTAGTTATGGGGGTTCTGCTACGACAAATAATTCTTCAAATGATGGGACAAGCATTACCATAAGTGATTCTAAAATTACAACAACGGGAAATAATGCTGGAGGAATTATGACAACTGGTGGAGGTATAACTAAAGCAACTAATTTAACAGTAGAAACATCAGGAACGTCAAGTGCTGCTATTAGATCAGATAGAGGTGGTGGAGTAGTTACTGTTGATAAAGGAACATATACAACAACGGGACAGGGATCACCTGCTATTTATTCAACAGCAAAAATAACAGTAAGTAATGCTACTTTAAATTCTTCTTCTTCCGAAGGAGTTGTTATTGAAGGTGCTAATACTGTAATTCTTAATAATTGTAAATTAACAGATAATAATACTAAATTAAATGGGCAATCTACTACTTATAAAAATATATTTTTATATCAATCAATGAGTGGTGATGCTTCTAATGGTAATGCTACTTTTACAGCAACTGATAGCACTATAACTACTAATAAAGGAGATTCGTTCTATATAACAAATACTAAAGCTACTATTAATTTAACAAATAACACTATTGTTAATAATGATTCTTCAGGTAATTTTTTAAGAGCAAAAGAAGATTCTTGGGGAACATCAGGATCAAATGGTGGAAATGTAACTCTTGTAATGACTAATCAGAAAGTAAAAGGAAATATTGTTATTTCATCTATTTCCAATGTTGGTATTACTATGAAGACAAATTCTTCTTTTGAGGGAACAATAAATGGAGATAATACTGCTAAAAGTATTACTTTAACAATAGATAAAACTTCAAAAGTGGTATTAACAGGTAATTCTTATCTAACATCTTTAACAGATGCTGATTCTAGTTACAGCAATATTGATTTTAATGGTTATAAATTGTATGTTAATGGAAAAACAATAAATTAATTATTGAATATATTATTACTTTGATAATATGTTTTTTTCTTGTATAAAAATATGAAAAAAGTTATAATATTTCTAAATGTATTAAAAGTAGGTGAATAAAATGCCAGAATTACCAGAAGTAGAAACAGTAAGAAAAGCACTTTTGAAAAAGAATTTAAATAAAACTATTAAAAGCATTAATATAATTTATCCAAAGATATTTGTATATCCTAATGTAGAAGAAGTAGAAAGAATAATTAAAAATCAACAAATAATTAATATATCTCGTTATGGGAAATGGCTTATTTTTGAACTTACTTCCTATTATTTATTAAGTCATTTAAGAATGGAAGGTAAATAT
>CAZRBE010000078.1:0-4225 GCA_964598285.1 uncultured Mycoplasma sp. | reverse complement strand
TAAATATTTACCAAATAAATCTGTTTTTTGTAAAGCTATTTTAAATCCACAATATCCTATTAAACTAAAACAAATTATAACAAACAATGCCCCTACTACTCCAAATTCTTCACATATAATTGAAAAAATAAAATCAGTTTGAGGTTCTGGCAAATAAAAATGCTTTTGTCTTGAATTTAAAAAACCAAATCCAAGCAATCCTCCTGGACCTATTGCATATAAACTTTGAATAATTTGAAACCCACTACCCAAAGGATCTTTCCAAGGGTTTAAAAAAGACATAATTCTATCCAATCTATAAGGAGCTACTATTATTAATCCTGTAACACCAATAGAACCTATACCAAATAAATAATAAAAATATTTTAAATTAAGTCCAGATACAAAAAATAAAGATATTATTGATATAACCAATATCATACCCGTTCCAAAATCTGGTTGTAACATAATTAATCCGAAAAATATTAATAAAATAATTAACACAGGAATAATATTTTTTATATTAATCTTAGTATTTTTAGCTAAATATTTAGCAATAAAAATTATTAATCCTAATTTAACAAATTCACTTGGTTGTATACTAAAAGAAAGAATGCTAAACCAACTTCTGGAACCATTTCTAATAACACCAAGTCCTGGTATTAATACTAAAACTGAAAATAAAAAACAAATACCTAAAATAATATTTGCTTTTTTATAATATATTTTATAGTCAATTTTACTAACAAAATACATAATTATTATTCCTAATATTGCAAAGAAAACTTGTTGCTTAAAATATTTAAGACTATCTCCAAATTTATATTCAGCCCAAATATATGATGAAGAATATACCATAATTATACCAAATATTACCAGTAATAAAACTGATATTAATAATATTAAGTTATATTTTTTTATAGCACATCACCTATATATATTTTATATCCAAACTGCAAAAAATATTCCAAGTAAAGAAAAGATAATACCAAATAGATAAAATGCTTTTACAATATCTGGTTCTTCAAATCCTTCTTTTTCAAAATGATGATGGATGGGAGAATTTAAAAATACTCTCTTTTTAGTTAACTTATAATAACCAATTTGAATAATAGAACTTGCTGTTTCAAATACAAAAGGAAAGCAAATTATAAATAAAGTGACTTCACGTTTTGTTAAAATTGCAATTGTTGCCAAAACTGCTCCTAATGCTAATGAACCGGTATCTCCCATAAATACTCTAGCTGGATATGAATTAAACATTAAAAATCCTCCCAGTGTTCCTACTAAAATAAAACAAAAAATACCCATATCTTCTTGACCAATAAATAATGAAACAAGTGCAAAAGCAATAAATGAAATAGCAGAAAGTCCTCCCGCTAATCCATCTAATCCATCAGTTAAATTTACAGCATTGCTAAATCCTACTAATAAAAGCAAAATAAATCCTCCATAAAGCCATCCTAAATCAATATTAATATTTAAACTAGATATTGCAAATGTTGTATCCCCATCATATTTCATATAAATATAGAAAAATAATAAAGCAATTATAATTTGTCCAATAAACTTTTGAGCAATTGTTAAACCTTCATTTTTTCCTCTTTTTATACTTAAAAAATCATCTAAAAAACCTAAAATAGCATATAAAACAAATACTAAAAGTACTATACCTAAATTATAAGTAAATTCAATCCTATCAGATAAACATAAATAAGTAATAGTAGCAATAGTTGGTATTAAAAATATTAATCCTCCCATTGTGGGAGTTCCTTCTTTTTTTCTATGATTTTCTCCAACATATTCACCTATTCTTTGCCCAAAATTAATTTTTTTTAAAAAAGGAATAAAGAAGAAGCCAAATACTACAGCAGTTAAAAAACCTATCATTAAAGATAAAATAACTTTAGTTAATAATAACATTTTAATACACCTCAATTTCTAGATTTATTATACTACACATATAATTATTTTTATATAGTTTATTATTTCAAAAAGTAAAGTTTAGACAAATAAATAATAGTTAGTCCCCCATAATTAATCTTATTTTACCTGTAGCATAATGTCTTTCTCCTGCTTCTGGTGATTGCTCTTTCACAATATTACCATCTCCAATAAATTCTATATCAAATCCAGTTAATAATTTTTTTGCTTCAGATTTTGTTTTACCACAAACATTTTCTACTTCATAATATTTTTTATCATACCATTCATATTGTTTTTCTTGTTGATTTTTTTGTTTTTCAATATCTAAAATAGAAATAATATCTAAAAGTATTCTTCTGACAAAAGGTGTTGTTGTATAACTGGAAAGTAAAGCTGTATTTTTGGGATTATCAATTGCTAAATAAACAACTACTTCAGGATCATTGGAAGGCATTACCGCCATAAAACTCATAATGTAATTATTATCTAAATAACGTCCATTTGAAACTTTTTGAGCAGTACCAGTTTTTCCTCCTACCCTATAGCCATCAATAAAAGTAAGCTTCCCTCCACCATTTGATACAACACTTTCTAAAGCCATTTTCATAATTTCACTAGTATTACTACTTATAGTTTTCCTTACTAAAGTTGTTTTATTAGAAAAATAAATATTTTCTGTTTTGGAATCTAAAATATTTTTCAAAACGTAAGGTTTTAATAAATAGCCTCCATTTACAATAGAAGATACTGCTGTAACTTGTTGAATAGGTGTTACACTAACTCCTTGTCCAAAGGCAGTTGTTGCTAATTCTAAATCATGAACTTTATCAAGAGAAAATATAATTCCATTGCCCTCTCCACTTAAATCTATACCTGTTTTTTCTCCAAAACCAAATAAATCTAAATAAGAAAACAATTTTTCTTTCCCAAGTTTTAAACCAAGAGATACAAACCCTGGGTTACAAGAGTTTTCAAACACTTGAAGATATGTTTGCAAGCCATGTCCACCTGACTTCCAACATCTTAATTTTGAACCACTTACAGTAACACTTCCTCCATCATAAAATGTATCTTTTTCCATATTTATTATACCTTCTTCAACTGCACTAGCCATAGTAATAATTTTAAATGTTGAACCAGGTTCATAAGTTGACCAAATAGGTAAATTTCTAGATAAAGTTTCCATATTATATGAAGAGTAATTGTTAGAATTAAAATTAGGTCTACTAGACATTGCTAAAACTTCTCCTGTGTTAGGTTCCATAACTATAGCTAAAGCACTATCAGGATTAAACATATCTACAATATTATCTAGTTCTCTTTCAATAGAGGTTTGAATATCAATATCAATTGTTAAAGAAACATCCATTCCTGTTGTGGGTTTTTCATATACTTCGCTCATATTTAATTTATTTCCTTTAGCATCACTATAATATTTTATAAATCCATTTTCTCCTTCTAAATATTTATCATAAGTAAGTTCTATCCCAAATAATCCTTGATTATCAATACCGACATATCCTAAAACATGTGATAGCATATTATTATAAGGATAATTCCTTTTTGATTCTTTTATAAGATAAACTCCAGATAAATTATAACTAGCTATTTTATCAGCTATTTCACTGCTTAAATTTCTTCCCTCTGGATGTACTCTTTCTATTGAACTTTTTTTTATTACATGCTCATATATTTCATCATAATTAACATTAAGTATTCTACTAATTATTTTAGCTGTTTCTTCTTTTTGTTCAATTTGATTTGGAATGATAATAAGAGAAGTTTTGGTAATATTATCCGCTAAAACAATACCGTTTCTATCTAAAATTCTTCCCCTTTCTGCTGTAATAGGAAGTTCTCTGCTAATTAAATCATCCGCTAATGAACTTAATTTCTTATATTCAAATATTTGAATATAAACTATTTTTAAAATTATTATAAAAAATAGCAATAAAATAATTGCTAAAATATACTTGATTCTGATATTGATTTTTTTAAAAAACATATACTTATCACCAATTAAGTATATGCTTTTTTTTATTATTTTTTCATTCACTTTCAAATTGTGAATTATAAAGTTCTGCATAAAAACCTTTTTTATCTAAAAGTTCTTTATGTGTACCTTGTTCTATTATTTTACCATCTTTCATAACTAAAATTAAAGAAGCATTTTTTATTGTAGATAATCTGTGAGCTATAATAAAACTAGTTTTTCCTTTTGTTAATTTATCCATAGCTTCTTGAACTAATATTTCTGTTCTAGTGTCTACTGAAGAAGTTGCCTCATCTAATATTAAAAATGGTGCATCTTCTATCATAC
>CAZRBE010000077.1:0-4265 GCA_964598285.1 uncultured Mycoplasma sp. | reverse complement strand
AGCAAAAAGGTTTAACTGAAAATGGCGAAGTAAATGGAGCATTTGTTTTATATAAATATGTTCCTAATGTATATAAGAAAATTAAAAGCAAAGGAATAGATACTATTGATGATATATTTTCTAATTTAAATTAAGAAAGGGTTGAAGAAAATGACAGATTATTTGAGAATAATAATACAAATTATTTTAATAACAATATTATTTGTCATTTCTTTGTTATTAATTAGATTAAAAAATATGTTAAAAAAAGAAAAAAGATTAACTAAATTTACAACACCTGCAGTAACAACAAAACAAATATCTTTTTTTGATAAATTAGAAAATATTTATTTTAAATTAATAAAACAAATATCTAATTTTAATAAAAAAATCAAAATATTTAATAGTTATAGTAAAAAATATGAAATATATATTGACCAAACAAAAAGGATTAGAGAAGATGCCATGGATTTTATATCAAATAAATTTTTAGTGGCCTTTATTACTTTAATTATAATTGTTATTTCTAATGTGTTAAGGGTACAAAAGATATCTATAATACAAATTATTTTAGCTTTGTTAATAGGATTTTTTCTTCCAGATATATTTTTATATATAAATAATAAAATAAAAAGAAAACAAATAGAAAATGAATTATTAAAAGCTGTAACAATAATGAATAATGCTTTTAAATCTGGGCGAAGTATTATGCAAGCAGTAAATTTAGTTTCTACAGAATTAGATGGTCCAATAAGCGATGAATTCAAAAAAATGTATATTGATTTAAATTTTGGATTAGATCTTGAGATAGTATTTAAACGTTTGGCTGATAGAGTAAAATTAGATGAAATAAGTTATATGACCTCATCTTTAGTTATTTTAAATAAAACAGGAGGTAACATAGTAAAAGTATTTGGAACAATTGAAAAAGGTTTTTTTGATAGAAAAAAATTGAGTGAAGAATTAAAGAGTTCTATTGCATTATCAGAATTGGTTTTTAAGGTTTTAATTACTTTACCTCTATTTATAGTAATTGTTGTATATTTGTTTGATTCAAATTATTTTGATCCTTTAATAAATACTACAATTGGTAGAGTAATAATAATAATTATTCTTGTTATTTATATTACTTATATATTAATAGTTAGAAAAATTACTAAGCTGAAAGAGTGATATTATGAATAATAAAGAAAATAAAAAGTATAAATTAAGTAATAGTATTTATAGTAGTAGTACTTTAAAGAAAATGGAAGATAAAATTAATCTTTTAGGGGTAAATAATCACATGGATCCAATAAATTTATTAAATATTAGATTATTTGTTTCTATTTCAGTGTTTTTTGTGTTATTATATTTCTTAGATTTTGGTTATGTAATTGCACCATTAGCTACGTTTTTAGTTTATTTTTTATTCGTTCCTGTTGTAATTGATACTAAAATCGAAAAAAGAAGAAAACAAGTAGAAAAAGATTCATTATATTTTTTTGAAATTTTGGTACTATCACTAGAGGCAGGAAGAAATATAAAAACTGCAATAGAAGTAACTACTAATAGTATTAATTCAGAATTATCAGATGAGTTTAAAAGGGTGTTGTTAGATGTACAATATGGTATGAATTTAAATGAAGCATTAAATGATTTAAAATTTAGAATACCATCAGATACTGTAAATAATATTATTTTAAATATTAGAGAAGCCAATATTTTTGGAAACAATATTGTAGATACAGTATTCAGTCAAATTGATTATATTAGAGAGAAAAGAATATTAGAAATGAAAGCACAAATTAGTAAAATGCCTGTTAAAATTAGTATTGTTTCAGTGCTATTTTTTATACCACTTCTTATTTTAATATTGCTATCTCCTATGATAATTGAAATTTTACAAATGGAGGGATTATTATGAGCGGACATTCAAAATGGGCAACTATTAAAAGAAAAAAAGGAGCATTAGATGCTGAAAGAGGAAAAATATTTCAAAAATTAAATAAGGAAATATTTGTAGCAGCAAAGTTAGGAGACAAAGATCCAATAAACAATCCTAATCTTCGAATGGTAATAGATAAAGCAAAGGCTTGTAATATGCCGAAAGATAGGATACAGGCTGCTATTGATAAAGCAAGATCAAGTGCTAATTCTGAAAATTATGAAAATATTAGATATGAAGGATATGCTCCACATGGAGTGGCTATTATGGTAGATTGTTTAACAGATAATAAAAATAGGACTGCTAGTGATGTAAGAAGTACCTTTACTAAAAGAGGTGGCAATTTAGGTACTGATGGATCTGTTTCTTATTTGTTTGACAGAAAAGGATTAATAGTATTACCAAAGACATATGATGAAGATAGACTTATGGAAATTGCTTTAGAAAACAATGTATTAGATTTTATTACAACTGATGAGACTTATGAAATATATACTTCTTTTGAAGATTTTATTAAAATAAATAATATTTTAGAACAAAATAATATAACTGATTTTCTTATGAATGAAATAAGATATATACCACAAAATACAATATCATTAAACGAAGAACAAAAAGAAAAGATATATACTTTAATTGAATCATTAGAAAATTTAGATGATGTTCAAGATGTATATCACAATATGGAAGAGTAGGGATACTCTTTTTAAATAAGGAGACGTAAATGAAAGATAGACAATTTGAAAGATTAGAATTACTTATTGGAAAGAAAAATTTATTAAAAATTAAAAATATTAAAATATTAGTTTTAGGTATTGGAGGAGTAGGGAGTTATGTTGTAGAATCCCTAGTTAGAAATGGCATATCTAATATTATTATAGTAGATTTTGATAAGATAGATATAACTAATTTAAATAGACAAGTTATGACTAATTTAAATAATGTTGGAGAATTAAAAACAAAAGTTATAGAAGAAAGGATATTATCTATAAATAAAAATTGTCATATAAAAATAATAAATGAATTTATAAATGAAGAAAATATAAGTGATTTATTTAAAGAAAATATTGATTATTTAATAGATTGTTGTGATTACTTGCCTACTAAAAAATTGATTATTAAAAATTGTATTGAAAAAAACATTAATTTTATAATTTGTTGTGGAACAGGTAATAAATTTGATATAAAAAAATTAGAAATAACTACTTTAGACAAAACAAGTTATGATCCAATTGCTAAAATCTTAAGGAAGTATGTTAAAGAAAATAAAATAAAAGAAAAAATAATATGTTGTTGTAGTAAAGAAGTACCCCAAAAAATAGATAGTAAAATAATTGGATCTAATTCTTATGTTCCATCTGCTGCAGGACTTTTAATTACTAGTTATGTTATTAATTCTATAATAAAAGATAATTAAATTTAATTACCTTTTTTATTATTTTTATATTCTTCTATTTTTTCATAAGTTTGTTTTAATGATATTTCATATTTAGATGTTTCTTTTGGTATATAATACTTACTATCTTTTATATTATCTGGTAAATATTGTTGATTAACAATACTATTTTTATAATTATGAGGGTATAAATATCCAATATAAGGACTTTTTATACAATCAGGTATATTTCCTAATCTTTTAGTTTTAACTTCATTTAAAGCTGCTGTAATAGCTAAATATGCTGTATTACTTTTAGGAGATAAAGACATTTCAATTATAATATTAGATAATGGTATTATAGCTTCAGGAAAACCAACACGTAAAGAACTATTTATTACAGCATCAAGTTTAGGACCTAAAGTAGGATTGGCAAGACCAATATCTTCATATACTATTACTGATAATCTTCTAATAATACTATCTAAATCTCCTGCTTCAACTAATCTTGCTAAATAATGAAGAGCAGCTTGTACATCACTTCCTCTGATTGATTTTTGAAGCCCTGATAATGAATTATAATAATTTTCTTCATCCTTATCACTTTCAAAAACAGGTTGTGAATTAATAGATTTAATTATATCAATTGTAACTTTATGCTCTTTATTAAAATAGTAACCAATTTCTAATAAATTATAAGCAAATCTTAAATCGAATTTTGAAATAGTTGCAATATAATTTAAAGTTTTTTTATCTATAATTATATCTTTTATGTCTTCATGTTTAACTGCTTTATTTAAAGCTTTTAAAATGTCCTCTTTATTAAGTGGTTCTAATTTAAATATAGTACATCTACTTCTTATAGCAGGGTTTATAATATGATATGGATTAGAAGTAGTAAGGCCAATTAAAGTTATTAAACCACTTTCTAAACAAGGAAGTAATAAATCTTGTTTATCTTTATTTAAACGATGTATTTCATCT
>CAZRBE010000076.1:0-4310 GCA_964598285.1 uncultured Mycoplasma sp. | reverse complement strand
ATAGAAAGCCAAATATTCCATTTGGAAAAGAGGGATCATATTCACCACCTCTAAGAAACCAAGGAAAATAAGAATCTGTAAAGTACGCCATACTACCATACCATCCTTCTGTTTCTGTTAAGGCATGGCCTGTATAGGATGTATCATTTGTATATAAATTATAATATTTAGTATCTGGTATATTAATAAATCCTGACGCACCTATAGTATTGTTGTAATTTCCCATTACATACTCATTTTTTCCACCAGACATATCATATATACCATAGATATTTCCTGTTGTTGATGCTACTTTACTTATATCTTTTGTTGTTGTTTTTGTATTGGTATCATAACTTAATAAATATCCATCATAGGTATAAAATCCATAGGTATTATACTGAGTTGTTGATGTTTGATCTGTATATGTTCCATTTATTGGTGTTGATCCTCCAACATTTCCCCCACT
This sequence comes from uncultured Mycoplasma sp., assembly GCA_964598285.1. GTDB lineage: Bacteria > Bacillota_I > Bacilli_A > RF39 > UBA660 > CAG-611. The sequence continues at coordinate 3,862 of CAZRBE010000076.1, read as the reverse complement.
CCGTCCTGTATATGAAAGATATCCACTATTATTTATATATACCTCGGTACAACTTGTTGATGAGGTACATCTTCCATAAATTGAATGTGTTAAATAGGCTACTGCTCCCCATTCATTATTTTTACTCATATGAGTATCTAAGGTTGTATCTAACGTATTATCAAATCCAAAAGCATTTCCACTTTGTTCCATACTTCGTGAAGCCATAAAGAAATTGCTTACATCATTATATACTAACGATTGTACATCAGGTTTTATTAGTAGTCCATTAGCATTACTACAGGTTTCTGTTGTACATCCTAAATTATTATCTGTTGTTAATCCTGCTAAAGTACTATGGCTTGTTTCAAACTTGCCATACCAAAATCCTGATAAAGTTTGTTCTCCAAATGTAAAAGCATCTAAAGCAGTTGTTGTATTATTTACAAAGGTTATAGATATAGCTCCTGGTGCAGCAGCTGTTCCACCATTATAGTTACTTGGTGTTACGGCACTAAATCTTGGTATCCATACCCACATGGTATTTATATCACTCATTGATATTTCTGTTCCTAATGCTGCACTTTGGTATGTTGCTCTATTAGTTGCTGTTACTGTTACTGCATTAGCCCACTGTTTATTACCTGTTCCACTTCCATATTCATACCATTTATAATTACTATTACTATTGGTACTATCTGCTTTTTTCCATACTTCATTTGTACTATCATAATATACTGGTATCATTCCTGTTAATAGTTCTGGAGCATTAGGTTTTGGTATAACTCCTGTTGATACATTTACTGTAAATTTATATGTTTTAGATTCTGATACTGCTTCATGATTACCATTACTTTCTGTAATATTAAATTCATCTGTAAAAGTATCTTTTACCCATACACGTAATCTATAAAGTTGTGTTACTTTTGTACCACTTGATGTTATACTTGTTCCATATAAATAAGAAGAATTAATATATGTACCATGTGGTATTAATGCTGATATACTAATGGGTGCTAATACTTGAACATTACTTTGATCAGTTAAATATACCATTACATTACTATCGTTTAATGTTGATGTTAAATCCTTTTTTAAATAAATATAATAATTTATTGTTTCATTAGCAGTTAATGATACCTCAAAATCAAAATATGTAGCTTGTGCCATACCAGATGCATCTGTCATAATTGAATTTTCTGTTGCTAATGTTATTCCATTACCTGTTTCATTATAAGCAAAATCAATATTTTTTCCTACATCTACTACTATATTTCTTGTTCCTAATAAATTAGCGAAAAATATGGCATAAGTTAAACCAACAAATATTAGACTTAATCCTAATATAATTAAAATTAATATTAATTTGTTTTCTTTTAAAAGCTTTCTCATATTTTTCTCCCTCTATTTATATTTTTATGATAACATATTTTACTAATAATTACTACATGATTAAAAATAATTTATAAATATTATTTACATCTATTTTAAACATATAAAGAATTAAAAAAGCAGCTACTAAAAATGGTCCAAAGGGAATTATTTTATCTTTATGTTTAATTAACAAATATATTGATATTGGCAATGCTAAAAAAGTTGCTAATACTATTCCAAAAAAAGATACAATAAGAGGTAAAGTCATTCCTAAAACAAATAATAACTTCATGTCCCCTCCTCCTAAAGCTTCTTGTTTAAATAAAAATTTTCCCATTATTCCTATTAAATACATAAATATAAACATAATAAATCCATATAAAAGATATAATAAAGCAATTTTAATTCCCATATTTAAAATATTTACAATTAAAATCATTATTCCTGTTATTAAAGTAACACTATCAGGAATAATATAATAATTTAAATCACTTACTATGACTATAGAAAATAAACTTACTAATAAAAGAGAAATTATAAGTTCATAACTAAAAGAAAAAGAATAAAAACTAACTGCAAAAAGTATTCCAGTAAATAGTTCTACTAAAGGATAAAATATAGATATTTTACTTTTACAATAACGACATTTCCCTTTTAAAAACAAAAAAGAAAGTATAGGAATTAAATCCATTACTTTTAAAGGATGTTTACAAGTTGGACAATAACTTTTTTTAGGATTAATAATCGATTTATTTTGTGGTAATCTAAAACCTACTACATTATAAAAACTTCCCATTACTGTTCCTAATATAAAGAATAATATAATATATAATATTTCCATTTTTAATACTCCATTTTTATAAAATTGCTGAATATCTAGAAAACATTGGTACAACAACTGACAATACTACTATTCCTACTATAAAAGCTAAGAAAATAATCATTATTGGTTCAATAAATGTATTTAATCTTTTTATAGCATTAGAATGTAAATCGTCATAGTATTTAGCAACATAATCCATCATTATAGCAAGTCTCCCTGTATTTTCTCCTGTAACTAACATTTCATAAGCTACTATTGGAAAAGCCCATTTTCCTCTAAAAGAATCACTAATTTTAGCTCCACGTGATAAATATGCTAAAGAATCATTAATAATATCTGAATATACTTCATTTGATGTTACTTGACTTAAAATAGCCATTGAATCTGTTATAAATACATTATGACTTAAAAGTGAAGCAAAAGTTTTAGTAAATATAGTTACTTCTTTATAAATTATCATATTACCTACAATAGGTAACCTCATATAAAATGTCTGCATGGCTTTTCTAAATGGCTTTACTTTTTTAAATAATAAATAATAAGTAATCAAAATAATAGCTATAATTACTACTAAAACAAGTCCTTTTTTTGTTAAAAAATTACTGGTATTTATTACTATTCTTGTAATTAGTGGTATTTCAGTTTGTTCTTCTTCAAACATATCTACAAATGTTGGTATAACATAAGTTAAAATAAAAGTAACAACTGCAATAGCAAATACAAATATAATTGAGGGATATATCATGGCACTAATTGCAGCTTTTCTTGTCCTATCTGTAGTTGTATAATAATCTGTCATATCATCTAATGCTGCTGGTAAATCCCCTGTCATCTCTGCTGTTTTAACCATATTAATTAAAAAAGTTGGAAAAACATTTCCTTGAGCTGCTAAAGCATTAGAAAAACTTTCTCCTTTAACAAGTTCATAAGTAATATTAGAAAATATTCTTCTTTTATTAGCTTTAACTGATTGTTTTTCAAGTATTCTAACTGAATCTATTAAAGAAATACCTGCTTTTAAATATGTTGATAATTGTGTCAAAACAAATCCTAATTCACTATAGCTAAGTTTCGATCCACCAATAACAATATCTTTACTCAATTCTATTTTTACTATTTCATATCCTTCATTTTCTAGATATGCTTTTACTTCAGAAATACTATAGGCATCAATATAACCTTTTACTTTTTCCCCTTGACTATTAATTATTTGATATTTAAATCTTGTTTTTTTATCAGTTTGAGGTGCATCAAATACAAGTGGTTTATCTACTCCTGTACCTTTAATTACTTTTATATCTTCATTATTTTGTTGTTGATAGATATTAGTAACTGGTTCTTCTGATTTATTTGTATTTTGATCAATATCTTTTTCTGTTATATCTTGTTTACTTATATTGTTATCTGTATTATTTTGTTTAAAACCAGAAAATCCTACAACAGTATTTTTGTTATCATTATCATTCATATTCATAGTGACACCTCTTTATTTTCTAATAATATTTTAACAAAATAAAAAAAATAAATCAACAAAAGTTAATGATTTATTTTTTTATTTATGAATTTTCTAAAATTGCTTTTATTCTTCTTACTCCTGAAGAACTTGCTTCTTCTTTTATTATTTTGAAATGTCCAAGTTCTTTGGTATTTTTAACATGTGGCCCTCCACATAATTCTTTTGATATA
>CAZRBE010000075.1:0-4320 GCA_964598285.1 uncultured Mycoplasma sp. | reverse complement strand
ATCACTTAGTTTTAATTTTTCTAAAGCTTCTTTTAAATCATTATATTTTCTAGAGTCAATAGGATATATTCCACAATAAACCATAGGTTTTATTTCTTTATAACCTTCCAAAGGATTATTACATGGATTATTTTTTAAAGTAATTGTATCTCCCACCTTAACATCAGAAATACTTTTTATTGTAGCTGTAATAAAACCAACTTCCCCAGCTTCTAAAGTGTCTTTTAATGTTTCTTTAGGATTATGTATTCCTAATTCTACAACTTCATAAACTGCTTTAGTTTGCATCATTAAAATTACATCTCCACATTTTATTTTTCCATTAAAAATTCTTACTGATAAAACTATTCCTTTATAAGAATCAAAATGAGAATCAAATATTAAAGCTTGCAATTTATTATCTATTGTACTAGGACAAGGAATTTTTTCAATTACTGCTTCTAATAACTCAGTAATACCAATTCCTTTTTTCGCACTACATAAAAGTATCTCGTTTTCATTAAAACCTAGTGTATTTATTATTTCATTTTTTACACGTTCTACAGAAGCATTTGGTAAATCAATTTTATTAATAACTGGTATTATTGTTAGATCATTACTTATAGCTAAATAAAGATTAGCAAAAGTTTGAGCTTCTATGCCTTGTGTTGCATCTATTACTAATATTGCCCCCTCACATGCTTTTAATGACCTTGAAACTTCATATGAAAAATCAACATGTCCTGGAGTATCTATTAAATTAAGTAAATAATTTTCTCCTTTAAAATTGTAATTTAAAGAAACAGCATTAAGTTTTATTGTAATACCTCTTTCTCTTTCTAAATCCATGGAATCTAGTAATTGATCTTTCATTTCTCTTTTACTTATAGCATTTGTTTCCTCTAAAATACGATCTGCCAAAGTACTTTTACCATGATCTATATGAGCAATTATTGAAAAATTTCTAATATGTTTTATATCCATAAAAATCACCTGCCTATATTTTATCACATTTTTATAAAATATACTTGTTTTTCTAATCAATTTATTCTATAATTTAAAATAGGAGGAAGGATATGAAGAGGGAAAAGAATTTTTGTTATTTTTTGGTAATGATAACTTTTATAATTTGCTTTACTGTTTCTTTAATTATTGCTTGTAGAACTGTTAAAATAGGAAATCTTACACCAACAGCAGCATTTATAGTTTATCCAATGACTTATTTTTTAGCTGTTTTATTTGCTGAAAAATATGGCAAGCAAGAAACAAAGACAATGTTCTGTTATGCGATATTTGCTTTAATAATTATGGTATTATTCATTACAATTTCATCTACTTTACCAGTTTTTAATAATTATGATGGATTAGAACCAATATTTAATATGAATTATCGTTTAATGTTTGCTTCAATTGTAGCATTTTATTTATCTCAATGTTTAAATTTAGAAATTTATTATTATATTTCTGGATTTAGAGGATTTAAATTTTTAATTGCGGGTGTTATTGCTGCTACTATTGATAGTTTTCTATTTGTTACTTTAGCATTTGTTGGTGATGTATCATTTGCAGCATTATTAGAAAAATTCACTAGTCAATACGTTGTAAATATATTTATGATAATTATATACACAATATTATTTACATATATAATTGATACAGTAATTGAAAGTAATAATAAAAAAGCTATTGTTAATGTACCTGTAAAAGAAACAAAAATTAAAGATGAAAAAACTTATAAAGATACAAAACCTAAAAAGAAATCAAAAATAAAAAAAGAAACCAAATAATTGGTTTTTTTTTACATAAATTTATTCATTTGTTTCATCATTTGATTGACTTGTTTTTGTGTTGGGGTTCTCCCCATTCCAGACATCATGGCTTTAATCATTTCTTCATTAATTGGGGGATTTTTTTTCATATACTTCTTCATTACAAAACGCGCTACAAAAAAACCAATAACAAGCCCAGGAATTAATCCAACAACAATCATTAAAATATCATGTCCCATAATATTACCTCCATCCACATAATATATTGTATATTAAATTATATGTAATTACAAGCCATTTTTGATAACAAATATTAGTAAAAATGATTTATTTAATAAATCTAGTTATATTAACTATTCCTAATCTATGATCATTTTTTTTTGATATTGAACTATAAACTATATAATATTCATTATTATCATACAATAAACTTGATTTATAAATACTCTTACTATCAAATTTTTTTTCTGTAACTCTTGGCATTAAAATTATTCTAGCTTTACTATAATTATTATTGTCATTAGAACTACAATAAAATAAATTCATTCTTAAAGTTGGATTTGTATCTTTTTTATAGGCTGAAATTAATAAATGATATTTATTATTTATTTTTGATACATCAATATGCCAAGTTATTAAATCTTTTTCTTTATATTTAATTTTTATTTTTCTTGGTTTAGAAAATTTAATTAAATCAGCACTTTCAGTATATAAAATAATATTTTCATCTTTTTCATTTGAAACATACCATATTTTATATTTTCCATCTTCATATATTACCGCTGGGCTAATTATTTTATCTATAGATTTAAAACTTTTTAATACTACAGATTTTTCACTAAAATTAATACCATCCGAAGTTTTCTTTCTATAAATTATAACTTCTTTTTTTTGTTTGTTAATATATCTAAACCAACACTCTAATTCATTATTATCATGATTATAAACCAATACTGGATCAGAATAATAAACATTATATCTTTTCCCATCAATTGGTTTATCTTCAACTGGATTTGTAAAACCTTTTATTGTTGTCCAATTGGTTAAATCATTACTGACTAAAATATGAGGATTTTCTGTTTGATCATCATCTTTATAAAGTGGTGTGAAAGTAAGCCAATATTTATAATTATTCCAAGTTTTTTCAAATTTTATTATTTTGGGATGATAGGCATCATTATTATTATAAGCATTTACTACTTTTATTTCCTTTCTAACTTCATAAGTAAATAAATAATACATAAAATCTATATTACTTAAAATAAAACTAATAATAACAGCCACAATTAAAATTAAACAAGATTTTTTTTTCATATTTCACCACTACTATCTTTTCTTTAATCAATTTTACCATTAAAGAGTTAAGATAACAAATATTTATTTTCTTATTCTTTGCTGAAGTATTATTTTAATATTTAAAATTAGAATTTTTTCCATTAATTCATTTTGTTTTTCTATAGCTGTTGCTAATTTTTATAATACTTTAATACTTTGATTAAACTTTTGTAAAATATTAAGTTGTAATATTTATTTTATAATCTTTAATAAAAAAATAATCTTGTTCTTTAAAATTACAAACAAATAAATTAGAATTATATGTTTTAAGATCATTAAGAAAAGAACAAATATTATTAGTTTCAATTTGTAAATTAGAATTTTTAATTTTTAAAATACTTACTTCATTTAAAAACAAATTGTTTATAATATGTTCATCATTGGAAAAAGAATACATTATTTTATCTTTATATCTATTAAATATAAATTCATTTATATCTCTTTTATCAAAAAAATTGCTAATTTGAGAAAATAAATTATATCCATACATCTTATCTATTTTTTTCATATTATAAATACGATTAAAAATATAAAATAAATTACTTGGTTGATCTTTGTATAATTTTATAAATTCTGTTTTTATATTAAAAATATAGTATTCTTTCATTTTTATCACCAAAATAAGCATAACAAATCAATTTGTAAAATAATGTAGAAAAAAAGAATATCCAAAATATTCTTTTTAAAATTCTATTTTTTTTAAAATATAATTTTTTACTTCTGATTCTTTAAGAACTATTTGTTCCATTGTATCCCTATTTCTTAAAGTAATTGTTCCATTATTTAAAGTGTCATCATCAATTGTAATGGCAAATGGAGTCCCAATGGCATCACTTCTTCTGTATCGTTTACCAATGCTTCCCGCTTCATCATAATTTACCATAAATAATTTTGATAATTCTTTATAAATTTCTTTAGCCTTATCACTGTGTAATTTTTTTATTAATGGTAATATAGTTACTTTATATGGTGCTAAAAAAGGATGAACTTTAAACACTTCTCGAATATCTCCATTTTCTAATTCTTCTTTTTTTAATCCATCACTTAAAATTGTTAAAAAAGTTCTTTCAACACCGACACTTGGTTCAACTACATAAGGTATATATTTTTCATTAGTATCTTGATCTAAATATTCCATATTTTGTCCAGAAAACTTTTGATGTTGAGTTAAGTCATAATTAGTTCTACTAGCAATTCCCCAAAGTTCTCCCCAACCAAATGGAAATAAATATTCTAT
>CAZRBE010000074.1:0-4336 GCA_964598285.1 uncultured Mycoplasma sp. | reverse complement strand
TTTTATGACTAATTTTGAATTAGACCAACTTGCAGAAGGAAATCATCAGGGTATAATCATCGATGTAGGAGATTATATATATAGTGATATTGATGATATTATTAAAGATAATGGTTTAATCGTTATGTTAGATCATTTAGAGGATACTCATAATTTTGGAGCAATTATTAGAACTTGTGAAGCTGCTGGAGTAGATGGAATTATTATTCCAAAAGATAGAAGTGTATCTGTTAATTCTACAGTTATGAAAACAAGTAGTGGGGCAGCTATTAACATGAAAATATGTATAGTTACAAATCTTAGTCAAACTATAAAATATTTGAAAGACAAAGGTTTTTGGATAACTGCAACAGATATGGAAGGAACTTGTTATACAGAGGCTTCTTACACTGATAGTACTTGTCTTGTAATTGGCAATGAAGGTAATGGAGTATCAGAACTGGTTAAAAAATCATCAGATTTTATTGTATCAATCCCTATGAAAGGAAAAATAAATAGTCTTAATGCATCTGTTGCTGCTGGTATTATGATTTATGAGGTATTAAGACAAAGAAAGTAGGGATTTTATGAATTACTTAGAAAATAATGATTATGAACTTATATATTTAGTTAGTGAGTCAAACGAAAATGCTTTTGATATTTTATTTAAAAAATATGAACCACTAATTAAAAACATAGTTAATCATTATTTTTATATGTTTCAAAATTCAAGCATTGTAAAAGATGAACTTGAGCAAGAAGGAAGAATTGGGTTATATAAAGCAATAAAAAAATATGATTCACAAAAAAATATTTTATTTTATACTTTTGCTCTATATTGTATAAAAAAGCAAATATTAAATTTTTATGTTTTCCATTTCAGAAAGAAAAATGAAATATTAAATAATTGTCTTTTATTGGATGACTCTTTAGCTTTAATAGATCAAGATACTCCTGAAGATAAAATTAAAAATAATGAATTTTCTGATTTTATTATTAATTTCAAAAATGATTTAGATTTTTTAGAAGCTAATATATTTGAATTAAAATATAATTCTTTTTCTTACAAAGATATAGCAAAAATTTTAGATATTGAAGTTAAAACAGTTGACAACAAATTAGTTAAAATAAAAATAAAATTAAAAAAATATATGTTAAAAGAGGATTTAGTGCTATAATTGTTTATGATAGGTGATTCAAATGAATGATAATATTGTTCCGCTAAGAATTTTTATTGATAATGATATTAGTGATAGTGATTTTTTTAAACTTAAAACTTTTTGCGAACTAATGAGAAATGTTTCAAAAAAAATAACTGAAGATAAAAGAAATATTATTAAGATTAATATCGATAATATTTGTATTAACAGAAAAACTGGAGAAATTATTTTGCCAGATAATTTATTTGGTAATTCAGATAATATGGAAAAAACAATGATAGGGCTTAATACTGGTATCAGTTTAATGGCTGATAGAAAATCTACTATAGAAAATGAAAGAGTATCATTTGCTTTAATGATGTTGGGTTGGTATTGCAATCCTAATAAAAATTCTATAAGTAGTGATATGGAAGTTTTAGAAAATTTTGATTATTATATGTCAAAAATACCAAGTTGGTTACAAAATTTTTTTATAAATGTTTTTAGAAAAATGGATTATAGTGTTTCTTTTGATCAATATTATGATTCTAATTTTACTGAGAAAGTAAGACAAGAAATACAAAATTCTTTTATTAAATATAATTTAACTGAAGAACAACTAAATAGAATAAGTGATGTTGTTATAAAAAGAGCAAGTAGGATAGGTGAAAATAATGAAGGATAAAGAACAAATTATTTTAAATAATTTAAAACCATCTATAGAGTCTGTAGATAAGGAGATTGGTAGTATTTTAAATAATAATACTATTACTGAGAAAAATGATAATTCTACAAATAATAATGCTTCAATGTCACAATCTTTTTCTAGAGTAAGATATGATGATTCATCACCTGTAAGGGAATCATTTACTCAATATAATGATAATAATAATTTTGATAATACTAAAAATGGAACAGCAGCATTTGCTTTTGTTTTAGGAATTTTAGAGATTGTATCACTTATATTTTTAGTAGCCTTAATTACTTTTGTGGCATTACATGGTTTATCTTAATTTAAAGAATTTTCTTTAAATTTTTTTATGTTGGCATAAAATACTAGACATTTAATATATTTATTGATATAATACATAACTGAGTACAAGTTACTCCTTGCTTTTTAAAAAAAAGCCATATGTCCAAGAGGAGGTGTTAAAATGAGAAAATATGAAATTATGTTTATCGTCAATTCAACTTTAGAAGAAGCAGCTATAAAAAAAGTAGCAGCTGAAATGAAGAAAATTATTACTTCTGCTAAAGGAAAAATTGTTGAAGAAAAAGAAATGGGTCAAAGAGATCTAGCATATGAAATTAATAAACATAAAAAAGGATATTATTTCTTTTATTCTGTTGAAACAGATACTGATACAATAAAAGAATTTAATCGTCTTGCTAACGTAAATGAAAATGTTATACGTCATTTAATAGTAAAAATTTAAGATAAGAGGTAATTATGAATAAAGTATTTTTAATTGGTAGATTAACAAAAGATCCAGAGCTTAGATATACTGGTTCTAATCTTCCAGTTGCAACTTTTTCTATTGCAGTAAATCGTAATTTTTCAAATGCAAATGGAGAAAGAGAAGCGGATTTTATTAATATTGTTGTTTGGAGAAAACAAGCTGAAAATGTAAAAAATTATATAGGACAAGGCAGCCAAGTAGCTATTGATGGGCGTATACAAACAAGAACATATGATGACAAAGATGGTGTAAAAAGATATATTACAGAAGTAGTTGCTGATAATGTTCAATTTTTAGATACCAAAGCTAGCCGTGAACAAAAATCATCTCCAACAGGAAATAATTCTTATGAAGCAATTCCTGATATGGATGTACAAACTGATGTTAAATCACAAGATATTCAAGATGATCCTTTTAAAGATTTTGGAGAAGAAATAAAAATTGAAGATAGTGAATTGCCATTCTAAAAGAAAGGAAAATAATATGGGAGAATTTTATAAGAAAAAAAAGAAAATATGCTATATGTGCAGTGGTAAAACAATTACCTATAAAGATGTAGATATTTTAAAAAAGTATATAAATGATAAGGGTAAAATATTACCAAGACATGTAACAGGTGCATGCGCAAAACATCAAAGATATATTTCAGAGCAAATAAAAATGGCTCGTGCAATTGCTTTGTTACCATATACTAAATAGTTAAAAAACACTTGACATTTACATATATTAGTTATATTATTTTATATGTAAACACGCGAAGGTGTTTTTATTTTGAAAAAATATTATGAGGTGAATATGAAAAAAGAAGAACAATCAAAAAAAGAAAAAAGTAAAACAGAAAAAAATAAAAAAGAAAAAGTAAAGAAAGAAAAAGTAAAGAAAGAAAACTTTTTTATTGGTGTTAAAAATGAGATGAAAAAAGTTCATTGGCCTGATAAAAAATATATTATTAAATATACGATAGTTACTTTAGTTTTTGTTATAGTTTTATCTGGATATTTTTATTTAATTAGTGCTTTAATGTCATTTTTGAAAGTGTGGTTAGGATAATGGATAAAAAATGGTATGTTGTTAATACTTATTCTGGACATGAGAAGAAAGTTAAACAAAAATTAGAGATGAGAACTAGTTCTATGGGAATGGAAGATTATATATTTAGAGTAATAGTTCCAGAACAAACTGAAGTAGAAATAAAAGATGGCGTAACTAAAGAAAAAGTTAAGAAGTTATTTCCTGGATATATTTTAGTTGAAATGATAATGACTGATGAGGCTTGGTTTATAGTCCGTAATACACCAGGAGTTACAGGTTTTATTGGATCATCAGGAAAAGGAGCAAAACCAACTCCTCTTCAACCATACGAAGTAGATAAAATTCTTAATTCTATGGGAATATCTAGACTTGAAGCAGCTACTGATTTAAAAGAAGGACAGCTTATTAAAATTATTTCTGGTCCATTTAGTGGAATGGAAGGAAAAATTTCTTTATTAGATTTAGAAAATCAAAAATTAATGGTTTTATTAGATTTATTTGGGCAAGAAACATCAGTTGAAGTTAGTATTTCTGAAATAGAAAAAGCTTCATAATATAATAATAGTATTTGAAATAAAAAAAGCTTGCAATTATTAGAAAAAAATGATATTATTCATATGCCTATTGATTTTTTAAGAGTCAATATAGTGGGAGGCATTGTGCTATTATGACCACTCATGAAAAGGCTAAAAAATATATAAAGGAGAGTGTTTTTCGTGGCAAAAG
>CAZRBE010000073.1:0-4389 GCA_964598285.1 uncultured Mycoplasma sp. | reverse complement strand
ACAGGAACAAGTTATACAGGACATGCTTTAAACGAAACATCAGGTTGGTATAGTGTTAACGCTTTCTTTGTTAATTCTAATAACCCTTGGGTCGGTCGCGGGGGCTACAATCGCACTACTAGTGCTGGGTTGTTCTACTTCAACAACGGCAATGGTAGCAGCAACCTCGGCTACAGTTCTCGTTCTGCAGTACTCAAATAAATTAACTTACAGTTAATTTATTTTAAGAACTAGAAACCCAAGTGGCAAAAGGAACGAGTAAGTGACGTTGCCACCTAAACGGAGAATATATAAAAGAGTTATATGATAGTAATAAAAAAGCGAATGTTAAATACAAAAATGAAACAGGATTTTCATTTTTGTATTTTTGTTTATTTCTTTATCTTGCAGAAACATTAGTTTCTAGTAAGAAGTTTTTTTTATTTTAAAAAAGAAGCTTTTTTCTTTTTTTTATATTAAAAAAATGGTATATTGTTATTAGGGTGGTATAACAATATGAAACTAGATTTTATAACAAACAAATATTTATTGATATGGTATTTATTATATAGTGATTCTTTTTCTTTAGAGGTACAAGAATTAAAACAAAATTTATGGAAATATAATAAAAAAGAGTATTATGATTTAAAAAATGAAAAAGAAAAGATGTTTATTGATTTACAAGATTATATTCCTAATGACGATTTAATTTTTAATTGTTGTGAAAAAGATGATTATTATAAAAAAATAAAAAAAGATACAAATAAATATCGTTTAAAATTATTAGAGTTATGGGATAGTGACAAAAAAAGCTATTCAAGAGAATTAAATAAATTGCTAAAATATAATTATGATTTTAATTATACTATTTGTGCAGTATATCCTAGTTTAAATGTATTTCAAATTGAAAACAAAAGTCATTTAATTATTATTGGAAAAGAATTGACTAAAAAAGATAAAGATGGTTTTTTGATATTTATGATATTTCAGATACTAAGCAATGAATATAATTTATATAAACCTAATGACAAAAATATTGTTTTTTCTGTACTAGAACTTATTGTATTAAATGAATTATATTCAAGAATTAGCAAATTTGAAAAATATAATATAGGATCAAAAAATTATAAATTATTAAAATCACAGATATATCCTTATTTCTTAATGTATTTAGGTATTCCTGAAGAAAAATTTAAAAGTCGTATGGAAAAAGATAATATATATTTTAATTTGGATGAAGTAAAATATGATGATAGCTTACAATTAATGGATATTTATTCATTTATTAATTATATTATAAAAAATAAAGAAAAAGTTTTACAAGTTAAAACATTTTCAAAAAAAATTACAGATACGGAAACATTATAATTTATGTAGGAGGTAAAAATGGATTCCAAATTAAAGAATTTATTAGATAAAATTAGTTTTGATAAAAATTATTATCAATATTTTTCTAATGCTAAAATAGAAAAAATTATTGTCAAAGAAGAAAAAAAAAGTTGGGATATTGTTATTAAAAATGATATAAATATTAATTATGATGTACTTAAAAGTTTTCTTGATAGTTTAGCAACTTATGTTGATAAAAAATATATTTATTCTATAACAATTAAATGTGATAATGAAAACATTGATTTAATTCCAGATTATTATAAAAATATTTTAATTTTAATCAATAATAATAATTTATATTATAATATGTTTTATGATAGATTATTAATTGATGATAATAATTATTTTATTGAAACTTATAATAAACAAGAAAAGGATATAATTGATAGTAAAATAGAGGAAATAAATAAATACTTTAAAAAATTTGGATTTAAAAAAGAACTAAAAGTAAAATTTAATACTTTAAAAAGTAAAGAAATAAAAAGTGAAATAATAAGTGAAATTAAGAAAGTACCTATTATTAAAGTAGAAGAAAAAAAATCTTCTCCTACAAATCAATCATCATTCTATAAAAAACGCATTACTGTAAAAGACGATGATCCAAATGTTATATTAGGTAGAGTAATCAAAGATACTCCAATAAAAATTAATACTATTTCTTATGAAATTGACAATATTACTATCGAAGGATATGTTTTTGGTATTACACCTTCTACTAAAATAGGGTTTAATTCCTTTACTTTAAAAGTTAGTGATTTATCTAGTAGTATGTATGTAAGAGTTTTTGCCAATTCAGTTGATGATTATAATACTTATTTAAAACAAATAAAAGAAGGAATGTGGTTAAAAATAAATGGTTATGTTAAAAATAATACATTTTATAATGATTTTGTTTTAAATGCTAGAAGTATTTCAAAAATAGAAAAAGAATTAGATATACCAAAGGATACAAGTGAAGTAAAAAGAGTTGAACTTCATACACATACGATGATGAGTCAAATGGATGGGGTTGTTTCTCTAAAAGATTTAATTAAAAGAGCTGTATCATTTGGTCATAAAGCTATTGCTATAACTGATCATAATTCTATTCAAACATTTCCAGAAGCATATAAGCATAAAGATGAAATAAAAATTTTATATGGAGTAGAACTTTCTATGATTGATGATGATTTAGATCTTGTAGTAAGACCAAATAATAGCAAAATTTTAGAAAACACTTATATTGTATTTGATTTTGAAACAACTGGTTTTAATGCTGGCGGAGGAGATTCTATTATTGAAGTAGGAGCAGTCAAATTAAAAAATGGCGAAATAATAGATCGCTTTGATGAATTAATTTATCCCGGTAAAAAATTGTCTGCCCATATCTCAGAAATTACTAATATAACAGATGATATGCTTAAAGGTAAAGATGATGAAAAAACCATTATCAAAAAATTTATTGAGTGGTTTAAAGATTATCCAATGGTTGCTCATAATGCTAAATTTGATGTTTCTTTTTTAGAAATGGCTTATAAAAAATATAATTTAGGTATTTTTTCAAATCCCGTTTTAGATACTTTACAAATATCTAGAGTAATTGAGCCTAATTATTCAAAACATTCACTATCAGCTTTAGTTAAAAGATACGATATTCCTTTTGATGAAGAAGCACACCATAGAGCGGATTATGATGCAGAAGCAACTGCTAAAATATTTTATAAAATGTTAATTAATTTTGATGCAAAGAAAATTGATACTTTAAAGGATATAGATAAATTAATTTCTAAAGATGATGTTTATAAATTTGGTAATATGTATCATGTGAATATTTTAGTTAAAAATAAGATTGGTCTAAAAAATTTATTTAAGTTAGTTTCTTATGCTAGTACTACATATCTTTATAAAACTCCAAGAATACCAAAAAGTATTGTAAATTCTCTTCGCGATGGACTTTTAATTAGTAGTAGTTGTGCTAATAGTGAAATTTTTACATTAGCTAGAAGTAAAAGTGAAGAAGAACTTGGTAATTTAATGAATTTTTATGATTTTATTGAAGTACAACCTCCAGAAATATATCAATATTTGATTGATACAGAAGACTTTAAAGATAATAATGAAATATTGGATAATATTAAAAAAATTTTGAAAGTTGCTAAAAATCAAGAAAAATTAGTTGTAGCAACAGGTGATGTTCATCATTTAGATAGAGAAGATAAAATATATAGACAAATTATTGTTCGTCAAAAAGTTCCAGGAGGGGGTAGACATCCATTAAATAGAAGTAATATAAAAGATATACCCTCAATGCACTTTAGAACAACTGATGAAATGCTTAAAGATTTTGCTTTTCTTGATGAAAAAGAAAGATATGATTTAGTTGTTACTAATTCAAATTTAATTGCCGAAAAAATAGAAGATTTTGAAATTATACCTGATACTAAAGGTATTCCATTTTCTCCTATATTTGAAAATTCTAAACAAATTATTAGAGATATTTGTTATGATAAAGCTTATTCTATATATGGTAATCCTTTACCAAAATTAATAAATGATCGTTTAGAAAAAGAGCTTACTGGTATTATAAATGGAGGATTTGATGCAATATATCTTATTGCTCAAAAATTAGTTCATAAATCTAATAGTGATGGTTATGCTGTCGGCAGTAGGGGTAGTGTTGGTTCATCTTTTGTGGCAACTATGTTAAATATAACAGAAGTAAATCCACTACCAGCACATTATGTTTGCCCTAATTGCAAAAAAACTATTTTTGAAATAGATGGAAGAATGCTAAATTTAGATTATGCTTCAGGTTATGATTTGCCTGATAAAATATGTGAATGCGGAACAAAATTCAAAAAAGATGGACACGATATGCCTTTTGCCACATTTTTGGGTTTTAATGCGGATAAAGTTCCTGATATTGATTTGAATTTTTCTGGTGATTATCAAGCTAATGCTCATGATTATACCAAAGTTTTATTTGGAAAAGATTATGTATATCGTGCTGGAACAATAGGGACAGTTGCTGATAAAACT
>CAZRBE010000072.1:0-4558 GCA_964598285.1 uncultured Mycoplasma sp. | reverse complement strand
ACCCCACTTCAACCACAAGAAGTAGATAGAATACTTAATAATATGGGTATGAGTCGTCTAGAAATAGGAAGTGACTTAAAAGAAGGAATTAAAGTTAGAATAGTGGCAGGACCTTTCTCAGGAATGGAAGGAACTGTTGAAAGCATTAATATGGAACAACAATTAGTAAGTATTTCAGTAGATTTATTTGGGCAAGTTACTTCAGTAGAAGTAGAAATGGGTCAGATAGAAAAAGCTTAGAACTAAAATTTGGGAGGGCGTATGGAAGAATTTTACAAAATACTTGATGCTTTATTATTAGACCCAAGCTTAACTCTTGATGATTATGTTTGGATTTATGGGAGATATGCAACAGGAAAGTACTATGTTAGCACTAGCGAAATTTCTATAGAGAATAGGCATAATGTTAAGGATGATGTAATTGATTGTCTAGTTACAGAAGGAAACATCTGTGATCTCTTAAAACAAGGAAAACAAAAACAAAATAGAGTGAGGGGGAAAGATAAAAAATGATAAGGTTATTTGAAGTTAAAAATACTGATCACTTTGAAATAGCATATAAATGTAAATGTGGTGCATTATTTACTGCTGATGTTGATGATATGTATATTGACACTGAAGTAGGAGGTTTAGATGGCTATGTTGCTATGACATGTCCTGAATGCAATGAAAAAATAAAAATATATTCAGGTTTATTACCTAAAGAGGTAGTAAGTGAGTTGGTGGATAAATATTTTGATCAGTGTATATTAAGTAGAAAGAAAGAAAAATAAGTTGCAATATTTAATATATAGTGTTATTATTTAAGGGCTATATATTTTATATATATAAGAAGTGGAAAGCGCGGACAAAAGCTATTATGACCACAACGCGAATAACGTTAAAAAAATTTAAATGGAGGTGTTTTTCGTGGCAGAAATTGTTAAGAAAATCAAATTACAAATCCCAGCTGGAAAAGCAACACCAGCACCACCAGTAGGAACTGTTTTAGGCCCTGCAGGAATCAATCTTGGAGAGTTTTGTACAAAGTATAATGATGCAACAAAAGAAAAGGTAGGAGATATTTTACCTGTTGAAATTACAATTTATGATGATAGATCATTTGACTTTGTTATTAAAACTCCACCAGCAGCATTTTTAATTAAAAAATCAGCTAAAATTAACAAGGGTTCTACTAAAGGAGCAAATAATATTGTTGCTACTATTACAAAAGAACAATTAAAAGAAATAGCAGAAATAAAATTACCAGATTTAAATGCATATACTGTAGATGAAGCAATGAAAATTATTGAAGGTACTGCACGTAATATGGGTGTTGCTGTTAAAGGTGTAAACGATAAAGAGTTAGCAGAACAAGCAAAAGAAGCAGAAGAAAAAGAAAAAGAAATGGCAGAACGTGAAGCTGAACTTGAAAGAATGGAAGCCTCTGTATTAGAAGCTAAAGAAGAAACTGCTGAAGATACTGAAGAAAAAGAAGTTCAAGAAGAAACTGCAGAAAAAGAATAGTACCTACGTGGGAGACTATTAAATTAGTCACTTATTACTTATTATTTTAAAATACCACATAAGGAGGAAAAAATGAAACATAGAGGAAAAAATTATAAGGTTTTTAAAGAAAAAATTGAAAACAAATTATATAATAAATCAGAAGCTATTAAATTATTAAAAGAGATTTCTAGTTCTAAATTTGATTCTACTGTTGAAGTAGCGATGAATTTAAATTTAGATGTAAAAAAGGCTGATCAACAATTACGTGGGGCTATAGTATTACCTAATGGAACTGGTAAAACTAACAAAGTTTTAGTTATTGCCAAAGGCGATTTTGCTAAAACCGCTAAAGAATGTGGCGCTGATTATGTTGGAGATCTTGATATTCTAGAAAAAATTGAAAAAGAAAATTGGTTTGATTTTGATATAATGGTTGCTACTCCAGATATGATGCCTGCACTTGGTAAACTTGGCAAAATTCTTGGTCCAAAAGGTTTGATGCCAAACCCAAAAACAGGTACGGTTACTACTAATGTAGAAAAAGCAATTTTGGATGCTAAATCTGGTAGAGTTGAATATAGAACTGATACTTTTGGAAATATTCATGGTGTAGTTGGCAAGGTTTCATTTGCAGAAAAAGATTTGATTGAAAATTTAGATGCATTTGTTAAAACTATTTTAAGAATTAAACCTAATACAATAAAAGGAACGTATGTAAAGTCTATTTCAATTTCATCAACTATGAGTCCATCTATTAAATTAGATATAAACGATTTTGTTTAAAATATATTTACATTATATTAAAAATAGTATATAATACAATTTATGAATTTATTTGTGCCAAAGACAGTGGGTAAAAAATTAAATCCTACCGAGGACTTCATAATATATAGATAGTCTTTGTGTAGTACAAAGACTTTTTATTTAAAAAGGCACACAAAATTATATTTAATAAGGAGGTGTCTTATGCCAAGCATCAAAATTTTAGATGAAAAAAAGCAAATAGTGGGAGAAATTAAAGAAAAATTAAATAATTCTAAAACAATAGTTTTATTTGATTATCAAGGACTTTCAGATAATGACTCTAAAGATTTGAGAATCAAATTAAAAGCAAGTGATTCAGATTATAAAATTTATAAAAATACTTTGTTGAAATTAGCTTTTAAAGATTTAGGAATTAATTTAGGAGATTATCTTGAAGGACCTACTGCTATAGTATTTTCTAGTGATGATATATCAGCTATAAAGATTCTTAGTGACTGTGCTAAAAAGAATAAGAATTTAGAATTAAAAGCTGGTATCGTTGAAGGTAATGTGGCAGATTCAAATAAATTAAGTGAATTTGCAAATATTCCATCAAGAGAAGGATTATATACAATGCTTGCTGGTTGTATGATTACTATAGTTAAAGATTTAAGTATAGCTTTGAATTTGTTAGCAGAACAAAAAGAAAATTAAATTTGAAAATATTCTTATAATAAAGAATATATATATTTTAAAAAATTGAAGGAGGAAAAAATATGGCTAAAATAACAAAAGATGAATTTATTAGTTCATTAAAAGAAATGACATTATTAGAAGTAAAGGAATTGGTTGATGCAATGAAAGAAGAATTTGGAGTAGATCCAAGTGCAGTTTCTGTATCTGCAGCACCAGTTGCAACAGAAGTAGATGAAGGACCACAAACTAGAACAGTTGTATTAACAAGTGTTGGAGCTGCTAAAATTAATGTTATTAAAGTTATTAGAGAAGTAACTGGTTTGGGATTAAAGGAAGCTAAAGATATTGCAGATGCTTGTGGAAATGTTAAAGAAAATATTCCAACAGCAGAAGCTGAAGAATTAAAAGCTAAACTTGAAGAAGCCGGAGCTACTGTTGAATTAAAATAATTAATAATTACTAATAAAACCTGAAATGCTTATGCAATTTGGGTTTTTATCGTAAATGGGGTTGATGTGATGAATCATTATTTTACTAATGAAAATTTGAAAAGCAATATAAAAAAAGTGTTGATAAAACTAAATGACAAAAATTTCATATTTAATACTGATTTGGGTGTATTTTCAAAGAAGGGATTAGATTTTGGAAGCAGAACATTAATAAATGTTTTACTTAAAGAAAATTTACTTGGAAGTTTACTCGATGTTGGTTGTGGATATGGGGTTATTGGCATTATTTTATCATCTTTTTTTGATATACAAACTGATATGATTGATATAAATAAAAGAGCTATTCATTTGGCAAATATGAATATTAAAGAAAATAAAGTATCAAACTGTCAAGCTTTTACAAGTGATATTTATGCCAATGTTTCTAAGAAGTATGATTATATTGTTACTAATCCACCTATAAGGGCTGGAAAAGAAGTTGTTTATAAAATGTTGTTTGAATCAAGATTTTGTTTGAAAGAACATGGTATTTTATATTTTGTAATAAATAAAGATCAAGGGGTATTAAGTACTATAAAAGATTTAAAAGAAATAGCAACGGTTACTATTATTTGTAAAAATAAGGGTTTTTATGTCGTCAAGACAATTTTTAATTGACATATTGAATAAAAAGTGCTATTAATATAAGTTGGCTATGTTTCTTTTATGAAAAGGAAAAGTTAGACGTGTTTAATTTTTAAAAATTTGAAAGTAGGGGTGAACTTTAGTGGCTTACAAAGTAATTAATTGTGGTGACCACCGTACAAGAAGAAGTTTTTCAGGGATAAAAAATACTTATCCTTTGATGGACTTACTAGAAATCCAAAAAAAATCATATAATTGGTTTGTGGAAAAAGGAATAGAAGAGGTATTTAAAGATTTGTTCCCCGTTGAAAATTTTGCAGGAACTTTATCATTAGAATTTGGGGAGTATCATTTTGAAGAACCTAGATATTCTATTAAAGAATGTAAAGAAAGATATGCAACTTTTTCAGCACCTTTAAAAGTAGATGTTCGTTTGTTTAATCATGAAACGGGCGAAGTAAAGGAACAAGAAATATTCTTAGGTGATATGCCAATAATGACGGAAACTGGTACATTTATTATTAATGGTGCGGAACGTGTTATTGTAAGTCAATTAG
>CAZRBE010000071.1:0-4601 GCA_964598285.1 uncultured Mycoplasma sp. | reverse complement strand
TACCAATTAAATATAAATCTTCTCCTTCAATTTTATACATCATAGCTTCCATTTCTGGAAAAGACATAACTCCTGTTACTACATCACTATGTATCATAAAAGGTGGTATAGCAAAAGTAAATCCTTTATTTATCATAAAATCTCTAGCATAAGAAAGCATTGCTTCATGAAGTCTAGCAATATCTCCAAGTAAGTAATAAAAACCTTCTCCACTTGTTCTACCCGCAGATATTTTATCCATCCCATTTAAATTTTCTATAATATCTGCATGATAAGGTATTTCATAAGAAATGTTTTTTGGCTCTCCAAATTTTTCTAATTCAACATTTTCTGTATCATCCTTACCTATTGGCACAGAGCTATCTATAATATTAGGTATTTGTAGCATTATAGATTTTATTTTCTCTTGTAAATTTTCAGTATCATTTTCTAATGTTTCAAGTTTTTTATTAATTTCTCCTACTAATTTTTTACAATTGTCTGCTTCTTCTGGTTTTTTTTCTTGTATAAGTTTACCAATTTTACTACTAGTATTATTTTTTTCTGATCTTAAATCATCACCAGTTTTTTTATATTCACGAAATTTAATATCTAAATCATAAACTTCATCCACTAAAGGAAGTTTATAATCTTGAAACTTCTTTTTTATATTTTCTTTAACTAATTCTTTATTATTTCTTATTAAGTTAATATCTATCATAATATGTCTCCTTTATAACAATATTTTAATCAAAATAATTATATAAGTCAATAAATCAATGATTAATTTTTTAAAGTAAAGCTATTATTAATTAACATAGTACTATATAAAAATAATATATCTTGATTATTAAATTCAATTAATTTTTCCAAATTAGAAATATTAATATATCTCATATCTATTAAAGTTATTTTAGTGTAGTTTTCTAATAATAATGGTGCAACAGAACTACCAAACGAATCTCTAAATATTATTAATTCTTTTTTAGAATTATTTAAATTATTTGTTATTTCTATATAAGGTGTTGCTCCTGATAAAAAAATATCATAAGGATCAATTCCTTTTAATTTTGATAAATTATATATTTTATTATATGAATCTTCATAATTATATATAGTAGCTTCATCTATTACCTTATTTGTTAAATAAATAATTTTATCACTATTACTATTTAAACCTAATTGTCCATAATAAACTCCATAAAAGGGAGAAAAAGAATTAATAGTAAAATTTTTAGTTATATCTTTAGACATATTGAATGCTAAACAATTAGCTACATCAACAATTTCTTCTTGTTTCCAATGAGAATCAGTTTTGTAATAATCATTTATACTTAAATATGGAATAATATCAATATAATTAGCATTAATACTACTTACTACTTTATTTATTAAACTATTATAATCAATAGTTAAATAATCATCATTTAAAAAATAATTTTTATCTGGAATAATTGATAAATATATTTTATTATTATTAGTTAAATGTTCGTTTATTAAATTATTTGTTTTATTAATAAAATTATCAATTGATTTATTATTTAAAGGATAATCTAATTTATAAATATAATCATTTTCTATAAATAAACCATTACTATCAGATTTATTAAACAAATATAATTCTGTATATGTTTTGATACTTCTAAATTTATCTCTAAAAGGAAATTGATCTAAAGTATATTCTTCAAATTCATGAAAAGTATTACCATTTAATATTTCTTTTGTAGTTACATGAGGAAACTTTGTTAAATGTCTTCTTTCTACCAAAGATATTTCTTTATCACTAATAAATATATTTAATATTAAAAATATTACTAAATATGTAACAAAACTATAAGTTATTATTTTATTTTTCATATAAAATTCTCCTTAAAATCTAAAATATAAAAAAGGATTAAATGATGAATCTATTAAATATGCTGTTATTAATGTTAATAAAAGTATATAAAATATTGGCTCTAAAAAACTAAGAAACTTTTTGTTTTTGAAAATATTTTTGACAAGTGGAGTAACTCCAATAATAGCTATTATCATAATAATAAAATAACTTTTTAAATAGTAAATAGTTTCAGTATTAATAAATGCTAGATTATTAAAACCAAACATACTACTAATATATAAGGATATATCTTTTAAAGAATTACAATTAAAAATTACAAAACTAATAATTACTAAAAAAAGTGTATAAAAATGCCCAAATATTTTATGTTTTTCTAAAAAATTACCCATAAATAATTTTTCTATTAATAAAAATATTGCAAAAAACAATCCCCATATTATAAAGTTCCAACTTGCTCCATGCCATAATCCAGTCAAAAACCAAACAATAATAATATTTCTAATCCATTTTAATTTATTTACCCTATTCCCTCCTAAAGGAATATAAATATAATCTCTAAACCATGATGATAAAGAAATATGCCACCTTCTCCAAAAATCTGTAATTGATTTAGCAACTAAAGGATAGTTAAAGTTCTCTAAAAAATTAAAACCGAACATTCTACCAAGGCCTATTGCCATATCAGAATAACCGCTAAAGTCATAGTATATTTGTAATGTGAAACATATTGCTTCCATCCAAAAAGATAATACAGTTCTAGTAGTTAATCCTAATAAAATACTAGCTAACTCCCCAATTACATTAGCTATTAAAACTTTTTTTCCTAAACCTATTATAAATCTTTCAGCTCCAGATGAAAACATATCATAACTATGTTTTCTTTTTACTAATTCCTTACTTATAGTACTATATCTAACAATTGGTCCAGCTACTAATTGTGGAAATAAACAAACATAAGTAGCGAAATTAATAATATTTTTTTCTGGTAATACTTTTTTATTATATACATCTATAACATAACTTGTAGTTTGAAATGTAAAAAAACTTATTCCTAATGGTAAAGCTAATTTTAATAATTTAATGTTAGAATTAAAAATATTATTTATATTTTCTAATAAAAAGTCTGTATATTTAAAATAAAATAATAACCCAACATTAAAAATCAAAGATAATATCAAAATAATCTTTGATTTATTTCTATATTTATCTATTAATAAAGCTAAAAAATAATTTACTAAACATGACAACAATAATATTAATATGTATATTGGTTCTCCATAAAAATAAAAAATTAAACTAAAAAATAATAAAAATAAATTTTTATATTTTGTAGGAATAATAAAATAAATAATTATTAATATAGGTAAAAAATAATATAAAAAAGATATACTAGAAAATAACATTTTATCACACCCTTAAATATTTTATCATCATAAATTATCAAAATTTTTTCTAATATCTTCCCCAATATTATCATTTAAAATAACAATAATTAAATTACCTTTATTTTCAATAATAACTTTTTCTACACCAACACAAACCCATTTATATGGATTAATATTGTCTTTAATTATTTGTTTTACACTATTTACATCTTCATTTTCTGATATTCTTAATAATACAACTGAATGTGCAACAGAACCAACCATAGATTCTGAAGCTAATCCTTCTTTTATTTCAATATCACTTGTTCCAAGATAATTAGCCATATTATCTTTTGTTATGGAAGTATTTGATAGCATCATTGGTAAAGATTCTTCAGGAATACCTTCATACATCTTAGTCATCAAGTCCTCTAAAGTTCCATCTACATTTTCATTTTTGTTACAAGCAACAACAAACATAGTAAGTAGTAATACAAATGACAATAAAATAATTTGTTTTAATTTCATAATATATTTCCCTTTCTAATCTACTAATATTTATAGTATATCATAATTTATAATATTTTCACATAAAAAAGAAGCTATTTGGCTTCTATTATTAACTTAATTGCAGTTCTTTCTTCTCCATCTATAGAAATATCTGCAAAAGCTGGTATACAAACTAAATTTTTACCACTTGGAGCAACAAATCCTCTTGCTATAGCTATAGCTTTTATAGCTTGATTTAATGCTCCTGCACCAATTGCTTGAATTTCTACTGTTCCTTTATCTCTAAATACATTAGTTAAAGCCCCTGCAACTGAATTAGGGTTAGACTTACTAGATACTTTTAGTATATCCATATTTTTATCATCCTTTCTTTATATAATAAATTATATGAATTAAATACTTTTTTATATCAGTTTATTTCAATAATGTTACTTTTTTGTTATTTTTTATTTCCAATAATACTGATTTTATCATTAATATAATTTCATAATAATTTTTCTCCTATTTTCTATTAAATTCTCTTATTTTTCTTTTAGCATAAGTTGTTGTGGCTACATCTTCCCAATTATCTCGAGGGCCATAAGATAAATCATCTGTTATTACTTTTACTCTATCCTTATTATGTAATATTTTATCAGGTGTTACATATTCATCATTTACATAAGCTCCAATCATTGTATTTCCTGTATCTGCATGTATTTTATAAGCAAAATCTATTGCTGTTGCGCCTTTGGGTAATTCTATTATGTCCCCTTTTGAGGTATAAACATAAATTTTATCTGCAAATAACTCTGATTTTACTTGACTGACGAATTGATTATTATCGCCAAACATTTCATTTATTTCTGTAAGTGATTTGAAAAATTGATATTTATCTTTTAAATCGCTTTGCATAGTATTTCTAGCAT
>CAZRBE010000070.1:0-4644 GCA_964598285.1 uncultured Mycoplasma sp. | reverse complement strand
CCTTTTTTAAGAAGCAGAGAGTTTTTATGGCAGGAAGGACATACTATTCATGCTACCAAAGAAGAAGCAGAAAAAGAAACCAAAGATATGTTAAATCTTTATAAAACTTTTTTTGAAGAATATTTAGCAATACCCGTTTTAACTGGTAGAAAAACTGAAAGTGAAAAATTTGCAGGAGCAGAATATACTTTAACTATTGAAGCTTTAATGTATAATGGAATTACTTTACAATCAGGAACAAGCCACTATTTTGGACAAAAGTTTTCTAAAGCATATGATATAAAATTTGTTAATAGAGATAATGAATTTTCTTATGTATATCAAACATCTTGGGGAGTATCTACAAGAATGATCGGGGCTTTAATTATGGTTCATAGTGATGATAATGGATTAGTATTGCCACCTAAAATAGCTCCAAGACAAGTAGTAATAATTCCTATTGGAACAAGTTTAGAAGTTCAAAAAAAAGTTAATGAAATAAATGAAGAATTACAAAAAAATAATATTTTATCATTTATAGATAATAGTGATGCTACCCCAGGATTTAAATTTGCCGAATCAGAAATAAATGGAATACCTTTAAGAATAGAAATAGGAGAAAGAGATTTAAAAAACAAAAAAATTACATTTGTAAGACGTGATACCTATGAAAAATATGTTAAAGATACTAATATAAATATTTTATCTTTTACAAAAGAATTACTTGCTGAAATTCAAAATAATTTATATCTAAAAGCTTCAAAAAGAACAGAAAAATTAACTTACGAAGCTCATACTTTAGATGAGGTATCAAAAATAATGACAACTAATCCAGGCTTTGTTAAAGCAATGTGGTGTGGAAATCATATCTGTGAAGAGAAAATGAAAGAGATTAATGGTACTAAATCAAGATGCATTTTAGATACTCCTGCAATAGATGATAAATGTATTGTCTGTGGAAAACCTGCAAAAGAATTAGTAGTTTGGGGAATTCAATATTAAAAATATGCAATTAGTTGCTCATAATATGCATATTTTTTTTTATAACATAAAATAAATTAGAGGTGAATTGAATGCTTGAATTTATAATTAAGTACTGGATTCAAATATTATTTACTCTAATACTTTCTTTATTTACCCATTTTTTTAGAGAAATATCAAAGTATAAAAAAAAGTTAGATGCTACCAATGAAGGAATAATAGTTTTATTAAAAGTAAAAATAATAGAACAATATAATAACTTTACAAAAAAAGATACTATCTCTATAGAAGAAAAAGAAGGAATAATTGATTTATATAATGTTTATAAAAAGTTTGAATGTTGCGATGTAATAAAGGATTTAATGGAAAAAATAAATAGCATTCAAATCAAGTAGGAGGAATATATGGATAGTCTTATAACTGATACTTTACTTGAAATTTTAATGATAAGTATTACTTTTTCTATAATTTTAATGGCTTTTATTCAAAAAATAAAGGATTTAGAATTTATAACAAAAAGTTATCAGACATGGTTTTGTAATTTATTATTTTCATTTTTAATAGGTATACCATTTGCAATGAACTTCTATAATTTGGATATTTCATTAGCAATATGGGTTAGTGTATTTGGTTTTATTGGAGCACCAACTCTTTATGAAACATTGAAAAATCAAAATTTAATTAATTATACACCAAAAAGTACAGTAAATGGTACCATGGCCATACCAGTAGAAAATGAAATAAAAAGAGATTAACTTTTTGTTAATTTCTTTTTATTATTAGTAATAAAAATTAATAAAACATTGATTACCAATATTATAAATATAAAAATTGATATTTTAGGATAATTAGTAAATATATAAAGAATTGGATAATTTTGAAATAAATATAATGTTATAAAAGGAAAGATAAAACATAACACTGATATTGTTATATTTAACTTTCTTTTACTTTTAAATTTTACTAAATTTTTTACATAATTTACTATAAAAGTAGATAAAATTGTAAATGATATAAAAGAAGCAATAAATATAATTGTAGATATAATATTTTCAATTCTTTGAATAAAATTAAAAACATTAATTTTTTTAAATAGAGTATATTCTGGATAAGTAAATAAAACACTCATATCAATACCAAAAGTTCCTATAATTAATAATAAAAATATAATAACTATTAAAGAACCAAAAATATATCCTAAAATAATTCTTGAATTAGATTTTTTATTATCAATTATATTTGCTTTTTTAATCGCTAAGATACTTAAAATAGGAATAACACTAAAAGTAGGATAATATAAAATAGTTTGTATAAAATTTTTATAATTAACATTAAATATAGGAAAAAAATTATCAATATCTACACTTGGAATAAGAAAAATATAAGAAAATAGAGTTATACATATAAAAAATCCTAATAGTATCAATGAAGTTCTTCCAATGACTTCTATTTTTTTAATAGTTGCTAAACTAACTAGAAACATCATAGTAATTAATATTAAGTAATAAGAAGTTCTAGTTAAAAATTGACTTATAGTAAAAGTAATAATAGTCCAAGTTCCCACTGCTATAACATAAATTATACTAATAATTAAAAGAAAATTTAGAATATGGCCAAAGAATTTAAATCTTTCTCTATTTAATTCAAAGATATTTTTATTAATAGTTTTATTATGCAAATAAATAATTAAAAGTAAAGGAATAAATCCTACTATCATTCCTATAATACAAGCTATGATTGTCATGTTTTTTCCATTTTCTAAAACTATAGTATCTCCAAAACCAGGAAATAAAAAACAACTTAAGAAAAAAGTAAAAGCAAATATTTCTTTTGAACTTATTTTATCCATTGTTTATTCTCCTTTAGTACTACGATATAAATTTCCATAACGATATAGTTTTGTATTAATGTTTATTTTTATATCAGCAATTTCATATATGTTTTTATCCTTAAATTCAGAATAATTTTTAAAATGATATTTATAAATTATGTTTTTTAATCCAATAATATCAGCATTATTTTCTTTACATAAATCAATTAAACTTTCTATATATTCTTTTATAGTTTTATTTATATTTTTTTGTATTTCTTTTTGAACTTTTGTATTTTCTAAATTTATTTTATTTCTTACATTTGATGCTTGAGAGAAAAAGTTTATATCAATAGTAATATTTATTTTATTATTATCTATGTTTATATCTATATCAGATTTTGGATTTCCTATAATTAAATCTATTAATTTATCTTTATAAGAGGTAGTAACAACTATATCATTAAAATTTTCATTTAATGAGTTATAGGCAATAGCTTGTTTTGTATTAAGTTTTATAATTTTTTTATCATCAGTAATCGCTATAATACCAGTTAAAGTATTTTCATTATCAATTTTTTCTATGGTGGTAGTAACAGGAATTATGCCTTTTTCTAAATAAGTATTTATAAATTCTTCCATATTTATTTTTACTGTAGTTCCTTGTCTTTCCATACTATTTTCAATAGTGTTTAATATTTCTTTAGAAGGAAAAGAATTAGCTTTTCCAATAGCGGGAGATAATATAGATCTAGCAGTTCCACTTGGGTTAATTAGAATGTCAAAATCATTCCTTGTTTCAGGACTTCTTATAAAAAAATCAAGTAATTCATCAATATCTTGTTCTAAAATACTATTTCCAAAGACAATAAGTTCTAAATGTCCAAGATATAATCTTTTTGGATAACTTAAAGATATATTTCTTATAGCATTAACAATAGTTTCTCCATGTGCTTCATAAATTACTGAGCTTTCTTCTTCTGTTTCCCCACTTTTTTTTAAATTTAAAACTTGAACAGTTATTTTATATTTATTATCAAGATAATCAACACCTAACGCATTAGCTAAAGCTAAATCATTCAATTCTTTATAACTACATCCAGTAATAAATAATAATATAATTATAATTATAATCTTTTTCATATGTTATTACTCCTTGTATAGTTTTTATCTGTTAGTAAAGGGTTTCTTTTATTTTCTTTTTTTATATCTTTTTTAAATATTGTTTTAGATGCTAGATTTTTATTAAATGGTGCAAAAGGATAAAGATAAGGTTTACCAAAAGATTTTAAATCAGACATTATAATGATAAATAAAAATCCACAAAAAGTAATTCCTGGGATACCAAATATAGTAGAAAATATCATAAAAATTAATCTCCAAAACCTAATACCATTTGTCATTGCAGGACCTGAAAACATTAAAGAACATATAGCACTAATGGCGACAACTATTACCATAATTGGAGAAACAACGCCAGCAGAAACTGCAGCATCGCCTAGAACAATAGCACCTAAAATACTTATGGCACTACCAGATAAACTAGGCATTCTTATATCACTTTCTCTAAGTATTTCAAAAATTAAACTCATACCAATTGCTTCAATAAAAGCAGGGAAAGGAACACCTTCTCGTTGTAAAGCAAAATTGATTAACAAAGTATCAGGTATAGTTTCATGATTATAAGTTGTCACTGCAATATATAAAGCAGGAAGTAAGACAGCTATAAAAAATGAAATGTATCTTATTATTCTTGTAAAAGTAACATTTTTAGATTTTTGGTAGTAATCTTCAGGAGCATTAAATAATTCTACAAAAAAGGTTGGAATAATTAAAGCAAAAGGAGAATTATCTACAATAATACATATTTTTCC
>CAZRBE010000069.1:0-4690 GCA_964598285.1 uncultured Mycoplasma sp. | reverse complement strand
ATTATTAATAGGTATAATACTTATTATTAAGAATAATAAAGAAAAATATTATTAATTTAATATTTTTTATTTTACGTAAAGTGAATTTAATAAGTTTTAGTTTTCTTGTATTTAAATTGCATAAATATTACAATATTATTAGATACTAAGGAGGTCTTTTGTTATGCAAATAAAAGATATGTTTGATACATTATTTGATAATCTTGAAGATAAAACTTTACAAATATTAAAAGATAAAAAAGACCAAACTAGTTTAATTTTAGATAATTTTTATAATAATACTTTAGAACAATTATCTGATATTTTAAATAAAAACCAAGTAAATGATATTAAACAAGAATTAAAATATGATATCATAAAAGAATTAAAACAAAATTTAAATGATATAGAAAATTCCACTAAAGAAGTAGTTATAAATATGAATAAATATACTAAAGAAATAGTTACTTCTAATTATAAAAACTATTTATTTAATCTTAATGTATCTGATGTAGTAATAAAAGAAAGTAAAAATAAAGTAGGTAGCATTAATTATTTAAATAAAGATTTTATCAAAAAATATGATAATATATTTGAATTATTTTTATATTCTATAGCAACAGAATATAAACTAAAAAATAATATAAATACTTATAATCTTATATTAAAAACAATTAATCAAAATAAAAAAATATTATTTGATAACTTTAAATTGATAGAAGATAAAACAAAAGAAGATATTATATATGAATATGAGCATTGTTTTAATACATTTACTACAGATGTTATTGGGTTTAAAGAAGGATTAAACAAAAAAAATTCTAAATTATTAATTGAATATCAAGAAGAATTATTAAATAGTCAAGTAATATTAAATATAAAAAAAACTTTAGAAAATGACTCTAAAAAAATAGAACAAGCTTTAGAAACTTGTCATTCATTAATATTAAAAATAGAAAAAGGAAGAAATACAAAAATAAAGGAATTGGAGCTAAATATTCTAACTAATTTTTTACTTAGTTTTAATAATACATTATTTGATAAAGCCCAAAATACTTTACTTAAAATAATGTCTATAGCTAGTAGGAACACAGAAGAATTAGAAAAAAATATCAAAAGATATAATGATATTATTTATAAGTTATGTGATTTTGAATACAATTTTGATAAGCCATTTCTTTTATATAAACAAAAGATGTTAAATAGAACTTATTTTTTGACTACTAAACAAACAGAAGAAATAATAAGTATTATAGAAGAAACCAAAATAGAAGTAATTAATATAATAAAAACTTCTGTTGTAGAAGTTTTTGAAAATAATATAAATTTATTAAATAAAGTTACTTATAAAAGATTAATGTGTGAACATAAGTTACAAAATTATTATAATATCTTAGATAAAAAATTAATAGAAAAACTATTAGATTAGTAATTAAATAATTACTAATTTTTTAATAATAATATGGATATTGGTATTGACAATAAGGTCCATAACAATATGGTCTAGGTTTTATAAAAAAAGGGGCAGTTAAAAAACCCAATGCAAAAGGTACTATGAAACCAGTTCTATTATTATATCTATATCTATAATAATTTGGATAATATCTATTATAGTACATAAAATATTCTCCTTTCTATAATAGTTTATGTTACTTATAAATGTAAGTGATTATCTAATTATATTAAATGATTTTTTAAAAAATATGTTGTATAATAATACTATAAATGTTGATGGAGGAATTTATATGAATAAAAGAGGTTTTACTTTAGTTGAATTATTAGCTGTTATAACTATACTTGGGGTTATTGCCACTATTGCAGTTATATCTATAACTAATTATAGAGGAGATGTTAATGAAAAAGAAATAAAAGTATTGAGAAATAATATTATATCAGCTTTTGATATGTATAGAATTGATAATACAGTAAATGATAACAACCTTGTACAAATTTCTTTTTTAACAAAAACAAAGTTTACTTATAATGAAGAAAAGTGTAGTGATATAAGTAATTCTACTATAAAATATGTTGTAAAGGAATCATCAAAAGAAGAAGTTTATTGTATAAAGTTTTATTGTAATGGAAATTTAACAATAAATGATTATGAAACTAATCCGACTTATTGCAATTAATTAAAAAACAAGGAGTATATATTATATGAATGTAATAAAAATAATGGATGTTAATTTATCCAATAAAATAGCAGCTGGGGAAGTTGTAGAAAAATTAATGAATGTTGTTAAAGAATTAGTAGAAAATTCAATTGATGCTTCTGCTTTAAATATTAAAATAGAGTTAAAATCGTCTGGTTTAGAAGAAATAAAAGTGATTGATGATGGCTGTGGAATGACAAAAGAAGATGCTATGACTTGTTTAGAAAGGCATGCTACTAGTAAAATATATTCTGAAGATGATTTGTTTAATATAAACACCTTAGGTTTTAGAGGAGAAGCAATTCCTTCTATTGCAAGTGTTTCTAAAATGACTCTGAAAACATCAAATGGAATAACGGGAACAAATATTTTTATAAATGGAGGAATTATTAAAGAAATAAAATCAGATGATTTAAGAAGAGGTACTGAAATAACTGTAGCAGACATATTCTTTAATACTCCTGCAAGACTTAAATACTTAAAAAGTTTATATAGTGAACTTGCTAATATAATAGATTATATAAATAAAATTGCCTTAGCTAATCCTAATATTAAGTTTACTTTAATAAATGATGATAAAATATTACTTAATACAGATGGAAGTAATAATTTACTTAAAGTAATAAATAATATTTATGGTATTAATGTTGCTAAAGGCATGGTTTCAATTGAGTCTTTTAATGATGATTATGAAATAAGTGGTTATATATCATATCCTACTTTAGCTAAATCATCAAGAAATAATATAACTATATTAGTTAATGGAAGAAGTATTAGAAATTCTTTAATAAATAAAACAATAATAGAAGCTTATCATACATATATACCGAAAGATAAGTATCCTATTATTGTATTAAAAGTAACTTGTGATCCATCATTAATAGATGTTAATATCCATCCTACTAAAATGGATGTAAAATTTTCTAAAATGGATGATTTATTAAAATTAATTTTAGATAATATTTCTAATACTTTAAATAAATTAACTTTAATTCCAGAAGTAAAATATGAGAATAAACCAATTAATAATATAGATAAAGTAGTAACAGTTAATAACAATATTGATTTTATAGATTTTAATAAAGAACCAGTAAAACCAACTTTTTCTAATATTGATTTTGATTTTACATATGAAATATCTGAAAAAGAAGTAACTTATGAAAAATCAGAAACTGAAAAATTTAAAATGATTAATCCTGTTGCCTTAATACATGGAACATATATTATTGGAGAAAATGAAGATGGTATGTATATATTAGATCAACATGCTGTAAATGAAAGAATTAATTATGAATATTATTTAAAAGCATTTGGTAAAAAAACAGATGAAATAATTTCTTTACTAATTCCTATAACATTAGAGTTTTCTAATAAAGATTATCTTATTTTAAGACAAAACTTTAATATTTTAAGAGATTTAAACATAGATTTTGAAGAATTTGGTAGTAATACTTTATTGATAAGAAGTCATCCTAATTGGATAAAAAAAGATTATGTAAAAGAAACATTAGAAAAAATAATGGAAGTTATTATTAATACTGAGAATTTTTCTAAAGAAAAATTTAATGAAAGATTAGCTACAACTTTAGCATGTAAAATGAGTATTAAAGCTAATGAATATGTTTCTCTTGAAGAATTAAAAGTATTAATAGAAAGGCTTAGAGAAACAAAAAATCCCTTTACTTGTCCACATGGTAGACCTACTATTATTAGTTATTCTATTTATGAATTAGAAAAATTGTTTAAGAGAGTTATGTAATACATAAGTTTTTAAAAATTTATGTATTTATTTTTATTACTTTTTAATATTTACTTGAAAGAATAACAAAAATATTTTATACTTAATATGTAATGATAGAGGTAGTTGTATGAAAAAAATTATATTTGCTATAGTTTTGATGTTAATGAATAATGTAGATGCAAAAGTACTTGATGTGATGAATGAAGAAAAAGTACTAATTTCTAATACAGGAGATATTGGAGTTTTATTAATTACAACAGGAGTACTTACTTTAGTATTTGGTTGTGGAATATTAATTTATTTAAAAAAACAAAAAAATAATAAATAGGAGTTTACTATGAAAGAAATATTTAAGAAGAAAAAATTAGTATTTATTTTAGTTATTATAGGATTAATTTTTATTATAACAGGAATAGCATATGCTTTTTTCAGTACTAATATGAAAGGTATAAGAGATTTAGTAATTGATTCTGGAGAAAATCTTACATTTACTTATGAAGAAAAAACTAATGGAGTTAGTTTGACTGCTGATAATTCTCAAATGACAGATGCAGAAGGAATAGCACAAGCTACATATTTTGATTTTGAGGTGTCATTAACAGCAGAAAATTCTACTACTATTAATTATTATATTTATTTAACAAAAGATAATACATCAACTTTAAGTGATAGTAATGTATTAGTTTACTTAACTGATCAAAGTAATACTCAGATATTAGAACCAACAATTGTTTCTAATTTATTATCACATAAAACATATAGTAATTCTTCTTATTTATATG
Source organism: uncultured Mycoplasma sp. (assembly GCA_964598285.1). Lineage (GTDB taxonomy): Bacteria > Bacillota_I > Bacilli_A > RF39 > UBA660 > CAG-611. Next base: position 35 of record CAZRBE010000069.1, on the reverse strand, counting down.
GAACAAGTATAACATCAAGTGGTACAAAAGTAACA
>CAZRBE010000068.1:0-4770 GCA_964598285.1 uncultured Mycoplasma sp. | reverse complement strand
TATTAAATAATTTAATTATTTTATTTTTTTTATCATTTGGTAATTCATTTATTGAATCAAATGCCAAATAATTATATAGCATTTGTCTTGATACACCTAAATATTTTGCTATTCTTACTTTTGATAACCCACATTCATTAATAATTCTATTTACTTCATTCATACATACTATTCTTCCCTTCCCTACAAATAATAATTACAATATAATTATAATTCTATCATTTCTGTAAACAATGTCAAGTGTAAACAATGTAAAATAAAAAGATAATCATATATCTTTTTATTTTAATTCTGGAATAATTTTTTTATAATAAGCCCACATTCCAATATGATTTGGAGTATGTTCAGGAAGTTGTGAAAAATCATATCCTGGATAATCATTTCCCTCAATAATACCTGGTCCATCTGGTCCTACAAAAACATCCCAACCAACAAAACCTATTTCTGGTACCTCTAAAGCTGCTTTTTTGGCTAGAGCACATGCTTCTTTTACATATGGAAGTTTATATCCCACAAATTTTACTCCAGTATAAGGATGAGCATCATAATTAATAAGTTTTGATGTATGCCCTACTCCTGTAACAATCCCTGTTTCCATATCAACAGGACAACACAAACCATCATTTTCCATGTTATCAACATATTTTCCTAAATTACCCATTTTTAAGGTACAATAAGCAACATGGGCAACACCTTTATATACAACAGTCACAATTCTTAATGTATTTATGGCAGGTGGATAAATCTTTGAAAAATCTTTATGTTGAACTATTTCTTGTTCAATTAAATCAAATGGTTTATCATTTCTATTTAAATAATCCCACATATCTTTTAAATCTTTGAATTTGCTTTTATCTAATCTTTCTATTCCTTTTCCTGATTCTTGAGAATTTGGTTTAGCGAAAATACGTTGTTTATCTTTCATAAATTTTTCAAAATCGCTATATTTTGAATCTTTTAAAACTAAATAATCTCTTTTTAAATAATCTTTAAAAATTCCATTAAAAACACTTTTATTATCAAATTTATATGATTCTTTTTGGTCGTTTAAAAGCATTATCAATTTTTTATTTCTAACTCTAGTAACCATTGTACTTCTTTGCTTATTTGTATATTCATATAATCTAAATATTCTATAATCATAATATCCTCCGCCATGTAATATTGCCAAAGATATAATATCAAAAAAAATATAAATCTTACTCTTCCCTGTTTTGTCATGTACTTCATTAATAACCATATTCATTTTTTTAAAACTTACACTTCTAACTAACTTTAAAAAATATTTCATTTACCTTACCTCTTTTTTTAATTTTAATTTATTTAATATTTTATTTACAAAATTTTCCCCTAGAACTTTACCTAATACACCATTTTTATAAGTAATTATAAAATATGGAGCAGCCCCTACTACAGAATAAATAATTGTATATATAATTGTTTTTAAATATCCATAATTGCTATTAATTGGTAATATTATAGACATTCCAATTAAACAAATAAACATTACAACAATAGGAATAATCATTTTTATAAAGGTATTTGTAATGCTTTTATAATTAAAATTCATATTCTTTTTTAAATATACAAAGACTATAATAAATGATACTAAATAACCCATTCCTGTAGCAGTTAGTGTTCCATAGAATGGATAAATGCCAATTTTATTGAATAATAAAGTAAGGGGAATATTTAAAATAATATTAATAAATAAACCTACAAAAGTATTTAAATATATAATTTTAAATTTATTCATTCCTTGCAAAGCCATATTAATAACAATATTAATACTTGCTAAAACACTTATAAATGCTAAATATTTTAGAATTATTGGACCATATTCACTTTTTCCATAAAAAATTGTATATATTGGAGTGGCTAAAAATGATAAACCACAAGCCATTGGAACTGTTATAAATAAAATAGTATTTACTGCTTGATTAAATTTTTTATTTAATTCATTTAATTCATTTTTTACAAAGTTATTAACTATATTAGGAATAATATTAATAGAAATTCCCATAGCAACAGAATTAATTATCATGCAAATTTTTTGCCCCCAAGTGGCAATAATACTAGAAATAATTTCTATACTTTCAGTAGGATACCCAATGTTAGTTAAACCTCTTATTACTAATATCATATTAGTAGTATCATATAGATTAGTGGCAGTAGAAACAATAATTAAAGGAATAGAATATTTAAATATCTTTAATATTATTTCTTTAGTAGATACAAAAACATTATTTTCATCTTTACTTATAAATTTATTTTTATTTTTATGAATTTTTATTTTTAGATAAATTAAAGCAATAACACCTCCGATAAAAGCTCCAAATAAAGCTACCCCTACTCCTACTGTTATTGTATAATGAAAACAATTAATTGCTAAATAACTTCCTAATAAAACAACTATAATTCTTACAATCTGTTCAATTACTTGACTAATAGAAGTTTCAGTAATATATTTATGTCCTTGTAAATAACCTTTGGTAATGCTTAAACTAGGTATTACTAATAAACAAAAAGATATAGATTTTAAAACAAAACTGACATCAGCAACTGTATTACCATTAGTAACACCTTTTAGAATGATTTTTGCAAATTCCTCTGAAAAAACAAACATTATAAAAAAAGTTATAATTGCTAGAATAAGCATTAGTTTTTTTCCTACTTTAAAGGTCTTTTCTTTAGCATTATACATATTTAAAGTGTCATATTCACTAATTATTTTACTTATAGCAATAGGTATTCCCGCAATAGAGATATTTAAAAATAAATTATATATATTGTAAGCATAACTATATAATGTACCTCCATCTTCCCCAATTATTTTATAAAATGGGATAACATAAATAGCCCCTAAGAACTTAGTGAAAATAATAGCTATAGATGCAATAATTGTTCCTTCAATAAAACTATTTTTTTTCATATATACCTCTAAACAAAATTATAGCATAAATAATTTATTTTTTAAACATATAGTCAAAAGCTTTACTATAAATTTGATAGCCAATTTCTTTGCCATTTTTGTATAAATTCATAAATTTTTTAATACTAACTCCACTATTTATTTCTAAAATACTTAACTTATCATCAATATCTAAAACAATATCAATGGTTACAAATTTTAAATTTAATTTCTTTGCTACTTTAGTAGCAAGATCTTCTATTTTTTCTTTTAATTTTATATCACAAACTTCCTTAACGATAGCACCTTTAGACAAATTAAATCTAAAATCATAATCTATTTTTTCATTTATTTTTGGAATATAACTTTTATTTTTAATTATTTTTAGATGTTTTTTAAAATATTCATTATTAAAATCACACAATAATTCTAATACTGTTTTTTTTCCATCTCCAATTATTGTTGGATTTACTTTACTATAAATAAATAATAATTTTTCATCTAAAATAAATACTCTATATTCATTTTTAATATGAAGAAATGGAGAAATAGAAATACTATCATCTACCATAAATACCTTTGTTAATGTTTTTTTTAAATCTTGTATTTTAGTTACTTTATAAACACTATTTCCAATAGTACCATGATTAGGTTTCATAATTATTTCTCTATTAAATTTGTTAAAATATTTTTCAATATTTAAAAGTAACTTATCAGTTATCTTAGTTGATTTAACATTAATATGAGGAACAATAGGAAATTTAAAATAATTTAATAACTTATATGTTTCATATTTATTATCAATAATTTTACCAATAGCATGTCCATTTAGATCTAATTTATTATGATTAAAATATTTTTTTATACCATCCTTTTCAAAAATAAAAGTAGAAATATCTTTTAAATAAACATATTTTATATTTTTATTATTACATATATCTTTTATATAATCATAATTTTGTTTGTGCATAAAAACACTTCCTTCATTTAAGATATTAAAATTATAACATAAAATAATAATAAAAATATAAAAAATAAAAAGTCATAATATTACAATAAATACCATAACTTTTCATTATTTTTTCTAACTTCTTTGATAATACCACTACCTATACATCTATCTTCAATATATAAAGCACATAATTGCCCAGGAGTGACACTTTTAACATTTTCATAGCTAACTAATAACTCATCAGCATTTAGTCTATTTAAAGTAACTTTTATATCATTAGAACGATATCTAAATTTAGCATTACATGTATTAGGAAGTTTATCTATATTAATAACCAAATTATCAATAATACAACTATCTGAATATAAATATTTATTTTGTTCTCCAATTGCTACATATAAAATATTTTCTTCTAATTTTTTTCCAACTACAAATAATCTATCAGCAGTACCTCCGATATCTAATCCTCTTCTTTGCCCAATTGTATAATACATAAGCCCAATATGTTCCCCTACTTTTTTATTATTTTCAATATTTATAATATCTCCAGGTTTATTTGGCAAATAATTTTCTAAAAAATCTTTAAAATGTCTTTCTCCGATAAAACAAATACCTGTAGAATCTTTTTTATCTGCAGTAATTAAGTTATATTTATCTGCAATAACTCTTACTTCTTTTTTTACTAACCCACCTACTGGAAATAAAACATTTTCTAATTGTTCTCTTTTTAAACCTGCTAAAAAATATGTTTGATCTTTATTTAAATCAATTGCTTTATATAAATTACCATCGATTAGTCTAGCATAATGCCCTGTTGCAATATAATCTGCTCCAAGTTTTTTTGCTTCTTTTATAAATAAGTCAAATTTGATATATTTATTACACATAACATCTGGATTAGGAGTTC
>CAZRBE010000067.1:0-4835 GCA_964598285.1 uncultured Mycoplasma sp. | reverse complement strand
GAATCTTTATATATGGATGCTGTTGATATTTTATTGCCAGATGCTTATACTAAAGCATTAAATGATAATGATTATCAACCAATTTTGGAGCCTAAAGTAGATTTAAAAAGTATTGATGAAAATGGTTGTGTTTTTATATTTACAATAACTACAAGACCAGAAGTAGCTATTAAGTCATATAAAGGGTTAAAAGTAAAACAAGAAGAAACAAAAGTAACAAAAGAAGAAATAGATGTTGAAATAGAAAATATGCTTGAAAAATATAGCGAACTTGTTGTAAAAGAATTTGGAGAAGTAGGTAATGGAGATATAGCTATTTTGAAGGATTTAATAATGGAGTTCCTTTTGAAGGTGGTAAAGCTTTAAATTATTCACTTGAAATTGGTAGTGGTAATTTTATTCCAGGGTTTGAAGATCAAATTATTGGTATGAAAAAAGGGGAAGAAAAAGATATTAATGTTACTTTCCCAGAAAGTTATTCAAGTAAAGATTTACAGGGTAAAGAAGTTATTTTTAAGGTAAAGGTTAATGAAATAAAAGAAAAAATAAAAAGAAAATTAGATAAAGATTTTTTTGATGATATTGCATTACCTGATGTGAAAGATGAAGAATCATTAAGAAATCAGATAGAAGAAACACTTAGTTCATCAAAAAAAATAGAAAATGAGCAAAAATATGTTGATGAAATTTTGAAAGAAATTGGAAAAAATACAAATGTAGATATTCCAGAAGAATTGGTTAATCATGAAATTGATCATATGGTTGAAAGATTTAGTGAACAATTAAAAATGCAAGGTATGGATATTAATGTTTATTATGAAATTACCAAATCTACTGAAGAATCATTAAGAAATCAGATGAAAGAAGAAGCTACAAATCATATAAAATATAGATTTATTTTAGAAGAAATAAAAAAACAAGAAAAAATATCTGTAACAGATGAAGATGCTAAAATTGAAGCTACAAAACTTGCTGCTCAGTATGGAATGGGAGAAGATGATTTTTTAAAAGCAGTTGGAGGTTTAGATTCTATCAAGTATGAAGTGGAAATGAATAAAGTAATTGACTTTTTAAAGGAAAATAATAAGTAATAAAAAAATAGTAGTTGAGATTCAATTACTATTTTTTTTGGAAAAAACTTTGTGGAAAATAGAAATTTTTTTTATGATAATGGAGATATATGTATTTGAGCTAAATTATTAAGTTATTTCTTTTTTGTTGTGAAAAAATTAGTAATAAGACAAGCAATAATAGCTAGACAAACACTAATAACAAATTCTATGTTAAATATAATTGGCCCTCTAATAATGGCAGGAATTGTTGCAATCACAAATCCAATAATACCATAAAAAGTATAACCATAATATTTTGTAAGCAAGTGATCAATTATTTTAGAAAGTAAAAACGCTCCGATTGCAAGACCTATAAAAACAAAAAATAAAATTTTTATATTTAAAGTATTAATAGCAGTTATATAAATATCATACATACCAATCATAGTTAATAAAACAGTAGAAGAAATGCCTGGTATTATGGTAGAACAAGCAATTAAAATACCAACTAGAATAAGAGTAAACCAATTATAATCAGTAATTACTAAATAACTATTTCCTTTAAAAAATAAAAGCGATATACCAATTAAAAAAGTAATAATAAGAGGAATTAAAAAACTTTTATTAAATTTCTCTTTTTTAGCTTGACCAAATAAAGAAGGTAAAGTTCCTATTATAAAACCTAAAAAAACAATTGATGTAGCTGTTTCATAATTTTTTAAGCACAATTCAATTATATTACTAAAAATGAATGTACCAATTGCTATTCCTATTCCTATAGGTAAAAGATACAAAACACTTTTTTTAAAATCTTTAAATATATTTCCTATTGCATGAATACATTCATCATATACTCCTAAAACAACAAGTAATGCACTACCACTTAAACCTGGAACAATATTTCCAATTCCTCCTATAATACCCTTTAAAAAATTTATTATTATATTCTTCATAAAATTACCTCTATTAATATTATAAATAAGAAATTAATAAAATGCTAGATAATATGTTATTTTTTGTCAATATTTGAATTTAATTAATTGATATAAATTATTTAGTTTAACTTATAATAATAATGAAATATTATTGTAGTTTAGGTAATATTAAGTTTTTGCAAATTTATAAAAGTTCAAATTATGATAGCAAAAAATCATTTTTCTCTTGACAAAAAACACTTTTTTGATTATTATAATACCCGTTAACGATTTTTTAGGGGAATTTGGTTAAATCTGTAGCATTTAACACTATTTAAAATCGTATCAATTAAAAATAAAAAAGTTTTTTATTGGCAAAGTTTTTGAAAAGAAACGACGCAAAGCTTAAGAACCTAAAGTTTTTTAACTATGGTAGTCAGTTGCATTTAATAGTCTATTCAGTTAGATTATATAAATGCTTTTTTATTTGAAAAAATTAATTATTTAAATAAGAAAGGTGCTGAAAGAATATGAAAAAATTTAGAATTTTGTTTATGGCATTAGTAATAATTATTGGTTTTAGTTTTTCTAGTGTTAATGCAGAAGAAATAGGCGACGTTTTAGTAAAGGAAACTGAAGTTGAAAAACAAACAGTTGTTACAACAGACACTGATATAACTTCAGAAGAAAAAGCTTTAGAAGTTATTGAGGAAACAGAAAATACAGAAGTAGAAGAAAGTACTACTGAAAAAGATCCTGAAGCTGGAGAAGTTACAGGAGAAAAAACAGCAGAAGTAGTAACAGGAGAAGGCGAAGATGGAAGAAGTGCTGATGTTACTATTGAAGTAGATGGCAATGATTTTACTACTTATGATCAAGATCCTAGAGAAATAGTATTGGTACTTGATGACTCTGGTAGTATGGATTATGCTACTAGTGAAACAGATGCTACTACTAGACTTGCTAATTTAAAAATAGCAGCTGAAGAAATGATTAATTCATTATTTGCTGAAGAAAACAATAATCAAATAAAAGTTGGTATTATATATTATGGATCAATTGTTAAAGGTACTTGTGTTTTAACAACCGATAAAGATTCTTTGATGGTATGTTTAAATGCTATGGATGGTAATGGCGGAACAAATGTTCAAGCAGGTATTAAAGAAGCAAAAGATTTATTTACAACTTCTACAACAAGTGAAAAGAGTATTATCTTATTAACAGATGGTGAGCCAACTTATTATGATGATGAAAAAGGTTTAACACATGGTACTGGTAATTCTGATGATTATGAAAATACTAATTACTATACTAAAACTAATGAAGGCAATATTAATATTAGTGGAAAGAATTATTATAAAATAACATATAATTACTATTTAGAAGAAGAGAAAGAAACTTTAGTAAAAACTTGTGCATATTTATATGACTATGAAACTAAAGAATGGGATAGTGGGACTTGTACTACTTATGAAAACGAAAGTAAAGAAGTATTAAAACCAAGTACTGCTGCTAATAATGAGGCAGATGAATTTAAAGATGAAACACAAACTCCAAATGGAACAATTTATACAGTAGGATTTGCAATTGAAGAAAACAGTGCCGAAGAAACATTTTTAAAGAGTATTGCAACAGATGAAGATAAATATTTTTTAGCTACATCATTAGAACAATTGAAAGCAGTATTTGCAGCTATTAAAAATTCAATTTTCTTAATAGCAACTGATGTAAAAGTAGTAGATATAATTCCAAATACATTTGAAATAGATGAAAAGTATATGGAAGATACTTTTAAAACAGTAATAACAAATGATGATGGTTCAAAAACTTATGGTGGAAAAGTTAATGTAAAAGAAACAGAAGATGGTACAATACTTACATGGTTGATAAATGATTTATTATCAACTGATACAAATAAATTAACATTTAGAATTAAAGCAGTAGCAGACTATTATGGTAATATGTTTACTAATGATGGAGCAGTAATAACTGGTGTAGCAGTAGACAGCAATCCATTCTATGGAGAAACAAATGCTATTGAAGTTAATTTAAAAGATCCAACAGTAGCAATACCTGCTGTAACAGCTGATGATAGTTATACAACTAATCAAGGAGAAACATTAACAGTTAATGCTGTAAATGGAGTTAGAAAAAATGATTATAAATCAGTTCAAACAGATGATAATGCAGAAGTAGTTGATGAAGTTATAAAAGTATTAAATGTAACCAAAGGTAGTTTAACATTAAATAGTGATGGTTCATTTACTTATGTAGCACCAACAAATTATTATGGAGATGTAACATTTACTTATTATATAGAAACAACTGTAAATGTTAATGGAAAAACTTTTATTGTAAAAAGTAATACATCAACAGCAACTATTGCAATTAATAGAATACCAACAACATATGTAGTACATCATTATATAAAAGGTACAGAGATAAGAGTAGAAAATACGGTAGATGATATAGGAACAGGTTATGTTTATGAAGAAGCAACTGGTAATGCAAAAACAGATTTAACAAATTATGTTTTAGTAACTGGATCAGATGCTAGTCAAACAATTACTTTAGAAAAAACTAACAATGTTATTATTTTCTATTATGAATTAAAAAATGCTGGTAAGGTAACAGTTTATTATTATGAAAATGGTACAACTAATACTTTATCACCAAAAGATGAAATAAGTGGAAAAGTAACAACAACTTATAAATCAGAAAATAGAACAATTCCTAATTGGACTTTAGTAGCAATACCAAATAATGCCAATGGAACATTTACATTAAATGAACAAACAGTAGTATATTATTATGCAAAAACAATGGGTAAAGTAATAGCTCATTATGTAGATGAAGAAGGTAATACATT
>CAZRBE010000066.1:0-4946 GCA_964598285.1 uncultured Mycoplasma sp. | reverse complement strand
ATAATAGGTCCGCCAAAAGTAAAACCATAAGTCTGATTATCAACCATATATTTTCCCATATATGCATAATACAACTGTTCCCCAATTTTATCTAATCCATTAGTTTTTGAATAATTCCAATAAGTCTTACCAAAATCTCCAAGCCCACTATATTTGAAATACCAGTCACCACCAACCAATAATTCGTTCAGAGGAGGATAAACAACAAGCAACTTTGAAACACCATTATCTGCTTCAAAATAGTCTTGACCTCCTTCACTTTTAAAAGTAAACTCATTAATTGTGTCACCTAATATTGTCAACGGACGATATAATTTATATCCGGTCTCTTTCAATATAAATGGAGCCTTAACTGTTACTTCACTACCATCTTCATCTGTATATGTAAATAATAACAAGCGGTTTACAGCTTTAACTGGAAATGATTTACCTTGCGACTTATATTCAAAATTTGTAAATGAAAATTTTTCTTTTACTTGAGCTATTTTCGAAAGATATTCTGCCCAATTAACCGACTCTGGAAATGGAGTCATAACAATTTTATTTCCTGTTTTCTTTCCTTTAAGAATTACAGAATCAGCAGTTGCTTTCATTATGAGAAACTCAAAATCTCCACCCATACCTATTCCATTTGATCCAAAACCTGAAACAGATGCATCTGGATTAGAAAAATAATGAAAAACTTCATTATATGAATCGAATGTAAGAACTGGTCCGGCACTTTGTTTCAACGAATAAGAACTGGTAACCTTGTCTTCGGGTTCAGCGTTCTCACCCGAGAAAGTAACTTTATCATCAGTAAAAGATACTAATAAATTAAAACCTCCATATAGTTGTTGAGCTTCAGGATAAAACTCCATCAGCCAACCATTTTTAGCACTTTTCAAAACATCTTGATGTTGTTCTAAAGCGGCATCTACTCTATTCGCGGCCGAATCATCAAACAAATCCTCTACCTCTGGAGTACAGGAAAATAGCATTAGTGCCGATAATAGATAAAATATATTAAATATTTTCTTCATAATTCCCTTATTATAAATTAGTTGTAATGTTAATCTAATGATGTTAAATCGAGCGTTTTAACTTCTGAAGTACGACGTAGAACAATGGTTCTCATTTGTTCTATGTCTATATTCCAATTCACCATCATATAATCTTTAACTATCGCAAATTTTTCTTCGATCTTACCTGCACCAGTCTTACCTGCTCTGGTCAACAACGATTGCCAATACTCTTCTGTATTAGTAACATAAACAGATATTAATTCCACAAAATCTTCTTGTGTCTCTGAACTTCCATATGGTGTAATAAAACCCATTTGAAGTGCTTCATCATCACTAACATTTACCCAACTTGATGATTGATAATCCTTAGCAGATATTAAATTAAAATCTGTTGTATAATTTTTTGTTTGATGTAATATGTGGGCAAACTCATGATGCATTGTCTTAAAATACCAAAAGTTCAACATATCAACATCAGGTTCTTCTACATCAAGCATATTTACATTATACAATGTAATCTTAAGACCGCCTTCAGCTGTACCTAGCACAATAGATCCCTGCGAATTATATGCAGGTGAACCTACAAGATGAAAAAGTCTTGGACTATACTTTGAAAGGAACTCAGATCCTAATAATTCTTGATAAACATCTAACCATAAATGTTTAACTAAAATAGCCAAAGCAATGGATTTTTCACTTTTAGCTGGTGACAAATTATAAGTGTTATTCGATTCTTTCTCGTCGAATTTATATTTAAATTGAATATTGTAGGGAACTGTATAATTCTGATAAAGCCATTTATCAAATTCATTTTGTTGTGGAGTCTCTGTATCAAAAATACTTTTACTATCCAACTCCTCTTCACTGCATGACCACAAAAATGTAGAAGCAATAATTAGTAATATAACGAATCTTATATGTTTCATACGATTATTTTATATTTAATTGTGATTAATTCCGAGGATTAGCTTGTAATCCTGCATTAATTACATCCTGAGGAAGTTGTACTGCTCTTCTCGGATCATTTTTTAATAATACATCTGGTTCTATACCATCTCTATTATGAGCAATTTCAATACCATATCTTTTAATATCGTACCAACGTTGACCATCATGAACATTTTCGATCCTCCTGATATGAAGAATTGCTTGAATCAAATTCTCTTGAACTCCTTCACTAACAATAAATCCTTGAGGATTGATTACTTTCTTGATAGATCTGTTATTATCACTGTTAAGTTTTATAGGCATATATGAAACTTTTTCGTAGAAAGACACAAGTGCTTCCTGAGATAACGTTCCAACAGAAGGTAAACAGTTGCCTTTAATCCAAGAATTAATATCAGCAACACCTTCCGCAAAATTATTTTGTAAGATATATGCTTCTGCACGGCATAAAAGGGTCTCACCTGCAGTAAATGGGACCATAACTGAATGTAAATAACCAATTCCGGCTACCTTATCTGTATATTCAAAGTAAGCTCCGAATTTTGAAGCTATCATTTTCTGATCTAAACCAAAAACCGAATTTGCTAGATACAAGTTTTGACTTGCACCCCAAGGACCATTTGCCCTTACACTTTCTTTTTCAAAAATCGGTCTAGCATTTCCGTATCTTTGTCCAATAGTATATGGGCCATGAACATATGGCCAAGCTGAATAAGCAGTCATTAGTATAAAATTCGCAGGATCATTGTCTGCTATATAAGCATCTGTTCGTACAGACCAGTTACTTGCTAAACCTACAATTTTCGACCATTTAGTAAGTAATTTATCAGGAAAATCTCCCAATGCCACTGTTGCATATTCTATCGTTTTATTATATTTATGATAAAACAAATTGAAACGTGCGGCAAAAGCATATGAGGCTTTTTTGTTGAAATGATATTTGGGAACCGAATAAATTTCATCGTTGATCAATGGCAATCCTGCTTCAATATCTGAATTGATTTTTTCATAAAGATCTTTCATTGTTCCTCTTTCGTACTTCACATCAACCAACGTTTCTGGTTTTTCCGAATATGGTAATCCTAAATCACTATCTGCTGTTTCTGGATTGTACGGCAAACAAAACAAATTTGCTAATGCAAAATGAGAATAAGCTCTCGCAATCAGTGCTTCACCTTTCTGGGCCTGTAAATTAGCAGGATCTCCCATTTCTTTTATTGCATCCAAAGCCTGATTGGCTGCTGCAATTGCACCATAATGAGCATCCCATATTGCTTTGGGAGCATCATTTCCTGTAGTTGTTATGTCTTTCCATAAATAAGCATCTTCTTGCTCTTGATTATATGGTGAATACAAAGAACCATTATCCTTTGTATTATCAGACGACATTTCTGCAATCAATGCGGCACTATTGGTAGGATAAGCAGCTACCAAAAGCTTCGTAACTTTTTCAACGGAATTTATTTCTGCTCTGTTATCAGGCATCGTATCAAGAAAATCTTCACACGACAAAAATAAACCGCTTATTAAAGTAAATAATATAATATATATATTTAATCTTTTCATAATCATAATTTTAAAGACTTAATCGTAATGTCAGCGTAAATTGTTTTGGAACAGGTGCAGCAACACCACCAGTATTAAAGAATTCTGGGTCTTGACCGTTGAGATTCTTATCTGCATGGATCAAAAATAAATTGGTTGCTTGTAACTTCAATGATAAATCAGACAATTTGGCTGCTGAGGCTATTGATTTGGGAAAATCATAATTCAATGAAATCTCTTTCATTCTTATAAAATCTCCTTTTGCAACACGTGCTGTAGAATAATTATATGCATTGTATGCATAACTTAATTTTGAATCATTCTGATTTAAACGTCTGTCAGCAATAACAGGAATATTTGTCGTTTTTTCATCACCGGGTAATGTCCAACGATTTTTAAATTCTTTTGGCATTGCGTCTAAGTCGAAATATCTGTTGCTAAATACCGGATCTAAACGTATTACATTGCCAAATGAATATGTCATGAAAACATTCAATGTAAATTTCTTATATGTGAAAATATTTCCAAAACTACCGGTAATGGTTGGATCAGTGGGACCTTCATATTTCAAATGATCCTTAATCTCACGTTCTTGAAAATCAAGATTAGATACTGTTACATCACCATCTTCATTAATAAAGGTTGGTAAACCTTCTTCATTAAGTCCCTGAAAATCCATAGAAAACAATGAACGTACTGGATAACCTTTCATGGTAAATCCTGTTCCTGTAATCATATCAATGATACGAGTATTTGCATCAAGTTCAGTAACCTCATTCTTTGACTTTGAAAAAATGAAATTTGAATTCCATTTAAAATCTTGTGTGCTGATATTTCTTGTCGATAAAGTAAATTCAATACCATTGGATTTCATCGTAGCTACATTCGCAAACTTTGTAATCTGACCACCTATACCCATAGTATTTATTAATCCAATCAAATCAAAATTGTTCCTTTTGTACCAGTCTGCCGACAAATTGATGCGGTTATCCAAAAATCCTACATCAACTCCTAAATTTAACTCATGTTTCTTTTCGTATGTCAACTCGCTGTTTTCAAGATCAATAATCTGTAAACCTGATTCTTTAACTCCGGTAAAAGGTCTCCAGGGATTATAACTGCCAATTACTACATGTGAATTTGTAACTGAAACTCTTCTTCATGTGCATTCCATGCTCCTGAAACGTTCCAAGTTGGCAACCATCTTGCACTGCGACTTTTTCCTAATTTATTTGATCCTTCATATCTCGCAGTTCCATTAATAGTATATTTTCCCATATATGAATAGGTTCCTGTACCAAAGAATGATACTTGACGAGCTCTTGTTTCGTTAACACCATAATACTGAGCGTTTTCTTCGCTCAACTGCTTAAAATACAAATAGTCAAATGCTGGAAGCATACCCATTTCATACTGCATTGCAACACCGTCAAAACTTGTACTTAATCT
>CAZRBE010000065.1:4709-4961 GCA_964598285.1 uncultured Mycoplasma sp. | reverse complement strand
ATTACAAAAGAAATATTAAAAGAAGCTTTAGATCAAGCTAAAACTGCTAGATTTGAAGTGTTAGAAAATATGAAAACAGCTATAAGTACTCCACGTAAAGAATTATCTAAATATGCTCCTAAAATAAAACAAATAAAAATTAGAGAAGATCAAATTAAATCTGTTATTGGCCGTGGGGGAGACGTTATAACTAAAATAATTCAAACTTCATCTAATGTTGTTAGTGTTAATGATAAAAATGCTGTTAAAATT
>CAZRBE010000065.1:0-4699 GCA_964598285.1 uncultured Mycoplasma sp. | reverse complement strand
GATATAGAAGATGATGGCAGAATTATTTTATATCATAGTGATTATGCTGTAATTGATAAAGCAATAAATTTAATTCAGGATATTATTAGAGAAGTAGAAGATGGAAAAATTTATACCGTTAAAGTTGTGAAAATAATAGAAGCAGGTTGTTTTGTAGAAGTATGGCCTGGGTGTGAAGGATTTATTCATATTTCTAAACTTGCTAAAGAACATGTAGAAAAAGTAGAAGATGTTGTTAAAGTTGGAGATGAAATTATTGCAAAAGCAATAGGAACAGATAATAAAGGCAGATTAAATTTATCAAGAAAAGATGCTATGTAATCATAGTATTTTTTTTACGTAAAAATATATTTACTATATATAAATCGTTATTTATCGACAAAACAATTTTATATAATCTTTTTATAAATATTTATATAAGGAGATTTGATATGTTGCAAATTGACATGGAATTTAAAAAAGGAATTTTATTTGTGAGACTTTCTGGCATTTTAAATGGAGATACAAGTGTATTATTAGATGATAATTTATCTTCTTTAATAAAAGATAATGGAATAAAATATGTTTTACTTAATCTTAATGAAATAAATTATATAGATAAATATGGAATAAATATTATTATTAAAAATTATTTAAATATCTTATCTAATAATGGTAAGCTTATAATTGTAGGCATTAATAAATTATTTAATTATAATGTTAATGTAATAGATAATTTATATCAAATAAATGATGAAAGTAAAGTATTTAATTTGGTGAATATATAATGGAAGATTTAACTAGTTTAATATATCAAAATGAAAAATTAATTTATTCTATTATAAATAGATATAGTTATTATTTTGATAAAGAAGATTTATATCAAGTAGCAGTTATTGGACTTATTAATGCCTATAAAAATTATAAAAATGATAAAAATACTAAATTTTCTAGTTATGCTTATTTTTATATAAAAGGTGAAGTAAAAAAATATTTGAGAGAAAGTAATTATTTTAAAGTAAGTAATAATATTATAAAATTAAATGAATCAATAGAAAAAGCTGCTAATATTTTATGTCAAAAATATAATAAAGAACCTACAGAAGAAGATTTAGCACTATTTTTAGAAATTGATGTAAAAAAAATATATGAAGCTAAAGAAGCCAAATATTTTATTCAAAGTTTAGATGACAATGATGAAGAAAATGATAATTTGTATAATGAAATTTTTATTTTAGATAATAGTTATGATAGTGATATTTTAGATTTAAAATGTGAATTAGAAAATTTACCTGATATTGATAAAAAAATAATTAATGAAAGATATATAAATGAAAAAAGTCAAACTGAAACATCAAAAATATTAAACATGACTCAAGTTATGGTGTCAAGAAAAGAAAAAGAGATATTAACACGTTTGAAAACAAAACTTATGTAAATTATTTTTCAATACTTTGAAAATAATTATAGATGTGATACAATTATTTTAGGTGGTAGGTATGTTATATATGAATCCTTTTGGATTAAATATGTTAAAGACAATATTATTTAAAGAAATAGAACAACTTATGAAAGAATCGGTAAATAAAAATATTTTAAAAGATAAAATAGAACTTTTAAAGTCTATTGTTAATGATTTTAGTAGTGATAATTATGATGAATTATACTATAAAAGTGAAATTTTACCATTAACATTACCTATGATTTTTGAAGTTGATGAGGCAAATGAAATTAGTAATATTTTAAGAATTTCATTATATAATTTAAGATTATCTAATAAATATGATGTAAAAAAAAATTTAAATGACTTTTCTAAAACATTAGAAAAATTTAAAGTTACTTTAGATGATTTAGAAAAACAATATGAGAAAATTAAAGATATTGATTATGAAACTAAAATTACTAATTATCGTAGAATAATTTCTAATTTTAAATTTGGATCTTTAATAACTGATGAAGAATATAAGATAATTGATGATATTATTACCAAAAAAGGTATAAAAGAAAAAGATCAAATTAGAATTTTAGAAAATATAAAGAATCATAATTTATATATAAAATACAAATGTAATGATGAAAAATCAACTATAGCAGATAGAAAAACTATTTTAAATATGCTTGATTTAGGTTATGAAGAATTTCCAGAAATTAATGTTTTAAGTGATAGTTCTAGAAAGAGAATTGATTCAGTTGAATTAGGAATATCAAATGTTTTAAAAGAACAGAATATTTCTTCAGATACTATTTTAGAAAGTTTACCAGATTTAAAATCTTTAAAATATTCTTATGAAGAATTTTGTGCTATTATAATAACAATTTTAAAAAAATTACAACAAGAAATAAATTTTGATGCTGATGCAATAGCAACAAGGGAATTTTATGATAATAAAGTAATTAGAGAAACAACAAAATTAGAATATATTCAATTACAAAATAAATATAATTTAATAAGAAATTATTATGAAGAACAAATTACTAATTATGAACAAAGTATTATAATAGAATCAGATACTAATTTAGAAAAAAACAATCTTTTTTATATTGGGGAAGTGGATGAAGCTTTTATTGAAAAAGATTTAAAAAAGTTACCAAATGAATATTTATATAAAATAGAATTACTTTTAAAAAAGTTAAAAATGGATATGTTATCAATATCAGAAAGAAAAAATTTAACTGGTGCTGAACAATTAAGAGGTTTAAAAGAATTGAGAGATGATCAAGTAAGAATAATATTTTATCATGTTAGTGATAATAATTTTGTTATCGTTGGATGTGGACTTAAGAAAAGTGATAATTTAAGAAGAATGTATAATATAATGGCGACAAGAAGTAAATATATTGATATAAATAATGAAGAAAAGATAACTAAAGAACAAAGCAAATCTAAATTAATTGAACAAAGATTATTTGATTATATAAATAAAAATAAAAGAACAGGAACTAGATAATTTATATATAAATAAAATTAAGCTTTTGTTATAAAGGCTTTTTTTGTATATAAAATTTTATTTTTCTCATAATAATATTGGTGATAATAAATTATGGATGAAAAACAATATAGTGAATTAGTAAAAAAATATAAACCAAAAGAAACAAAAAATTTAAATTTATTTAAGGCTTTTATTATGGGAGGATTATTTGGAATTTTAGGTAATTTTTTAATAGAATTTTACTCAAAAATATTTAAAATATCGTCAAATGATGCTGCAATATTTATGATTACTACTTTAATATTTCTTGCTTGTTTATTTACCTCTTTAGGTTTTTTTGATAATTTTGTTAAATATTTTGGAATGGGGGTTATTATTCCTATTACAGGATTTGCCCATTCAATGCAAAGTGCAACTTTAGATTATAAAGAAGAAGGATTAATATATGGATTTGGAAGTAATATGTTTAAACTAGCAGGATCAGTCATTTTATATGGAGTTTTATCAGCTTATATTTTTGGCATGATAAGATTTTTAGTAATAGGAGGCTAATATGACTTTTAAATATGAAAATGTTTATGTTAATGAAACATCTACTGTAGCAGGGCCAATAGAAAATAAAGGGCCTATCGCTAATTATTTTGATAAAACTTATACAGATTATTATTTTGGAGTAAAAGGAATTGAACAAGCAGAAGTAAAATTATTTAATGAATCAGTAGATATTTTATTAAAAAAAACAAAAACTATAAAAGAAGGAATAGATCTTCTAATAGCAGGAGATTTATCAAATCAAATTGCTATATCATGTTATGGAGTAAGTAAATATAAAATTCCTTTTTTAGGAGTTTATAGTGCGTGCGCAACAACTATGGAATCTATTATAATGGGATCATCATTAATTGATAATAAAAAAATAAATAATTGTATTTGTACAACAACTTCTCATAATTTAGTAAGTGAAAAACAATTTAGAAATCCAATAGAATATGGAGCACCCAAACCACTTACAGCAACTTTTACAGCAACTGGAGGAGCTAGTGTTTTAATTAGTAATAAAAAAAGTGATATAAAAGTTACATCATCAACTATTGGTAAAATAATTAATTTAAATTATAAAGATGTTAATAATATGGGAGCAGTTATGGCACCAGCTGCAGCAGATACAATATTTTGGCATTTAAAAAATAATAATGAAGATATATCATCATATGATCTTATTTTGACAGGAGATTTAGGAATATATGGAAAAGCTATATTAAAAGATTATATAAATAAAGAATATAAAATTAATTTAGATAATAACTATGATGATTGTGGGTGTATTTTATATGATATAAATAAACAAAAAGAAATAACTGCTGGAGGGTCTGGGCCTGTTTGTAGTGCTTTAGTAAATTATGGTTATATTTTTAATTTGATGAAAAAGAAAAAATACAATAAAGTATTATTAGTAACAACAGGAGCTTTATTTTCACCAACATTTTTATATCAAAAAGAAAGTATTTTAGGTATTGCTCATGCTGTTTGTTTTGAAAGCAATGAAATTGGTGGAGGTAAATAATATGCAATATATATATTCTTTTTTATTTTGTGGTTGCCTTTGTTTAATAGCACAAATTATTTTAGATAATACAAAATTAACTCCTGGACATATAACAAGTATTTTTGTTGTTATTGGATCTTTGTTAGATGTATCAAATATTTATGATAAAATTATTACTTATGTTGGAGGGGGAGCTTTAGTACCTATTACAAGCTTTGGACATTTATTAATACATGGTGCAATG
>CAZRBE010000064.1:0-5131 GCA_964598285.1 uncultured Mycoplasma sp. | reverse complement strand
TTTTATCTATTTTATTAATAAATAAGATAGGATTTAAATTTTGTTTTAAAGCTTGTTCCAAAACAAATCTAGTTTGAGGCATAACTCCCTCTTTAGAATCTACAAGTAAAACAACAGTATCAACTGTTTTTATTATACGTTCTACTTCACTAGAAAAATCGGCATGTCCTGGGGTATCAACAATATTTATTTTATAATCTTTATATCTGATTGAACAATTTTTAGAATAAATAGTAATTCCTCTTTCTCTTTCAAGATCATTACTATCCATTACTTGACTTACTACTTCCTCATTATCACGAAAAACTCCATTTTGCTTCAATAAAGCATCAACTAACGTAGATTTACCAACATCAACATGAGCAACTACTGCTATATTTATTATTTTTTCCATACAAAAACTACCACCTTTTATAAATAACTTATAAATTATACAACAAAAATGGTTAATTTACAAGTACAAGCACAGAAAAAAAGATATCTTTTTTGATATCTTTAATAGATTTGTTTTATTATTCATTAATTAAGTTAGATAATTCATTTTTATAGTTTTCTATTTTATCTTTTAAATCTTGATTTTCCTCTTTCAAAATTTCTTTTTCTTCTTCTAAATTAGATATTGTATTTTCTTTTTCAGTTAAAGAATCTTCTAAATTACTTATATTATCATCACAATTATTTTGTTCCTCTTGGTAAGAATTTAAATAATTATTATAATTTTGCTTTAAAATATCTATATTTTTTGAAGTAGCATAAACGTTTACTTTTATATCAAATAATAAAGTGTAATTATGAAAAGATTTATTTTTTAAATCCTTTATTATGGTTTTAGATATTCCTTTGTTAATTTCTTTAGTAAGATAATCATCATCAAAATAAATAACATTATCAGAACAATTAATACTTACATTTTGATATTTTTCATAATAAAGAGCTTCTACTTTAATATTATTTCCTAAAGTATTATCTACAATATAATTAACTTTATAATAATCAGGTTCTATATATAAATTATTATTCATTGGAAATGTTTGTTCTTTAGTTTTAGAAGTAGCTATGGCACTAACATCATTAACAAAACTTGTATTAGCAACATTTAAAACAGTGATACCTATACCAACACCTAATAATAATAATGAAGATAGAATAACTATTAAGGTATCTTTTACTTTTATCTTTTTATTAAAAATAAAATAATAAACTAAATATAGAAAAACTAAAGTTAAAACTATAGCTGCTAATATGATAAGATTTATTCCTATATAAGTAACACCACTAAACAATAAAATAATACTAATTATAAAACACATTCCTAAAAAGACTAATAAAAAGATAAATGGTATAGCCATAAAGAAAATAAATACTTTTATAAAAAATAGTACAATATTTCCTAATATATCAAAGAAACCTGATGATGACTCTTTTTTTATGATAATTTTTTCTTCTTTTTTAGTATCTTCTTTATTTTCTTTTTCATCACTAGTAACTACTTTTATTTCATCATAACGATCTAAATATCTTATTTTATAAATATAAACAAAGACAATTACACCTAAAATAATATAAATTATTTCTAATAATGATTTCCAAATACTGCAAATAATATTAGAGGCAGTAGTGCCAAAATGAACAAAAATTTGTTCTCCTAATTCATAAATATAATCAACAATATTATGAAAAAACAAAATAATTAAAAAGACTAATAACATTTCTAAAATACAGCCTATAATATTTTTCAATTTCATCTTTTTTAGCATATTATAGCTTCTTTTAATTAAATATAATAAACTGTCAACTAAGTTGCTAATATTATTTTTTTCTTTCGCGCCTTTTTTGATTTCTTTAACTTCATCATTAGTTAAATCATCTAAAGTACATTTAAATATTTTACAAAGTTCTAATAACTTATCCATTTCTGGATATGTTTGAGAAGACTCCCATTTTGAAACTGATTGTCTAGATACATCAAGCATATCAGCAAGATCTTCCTGTGACATTTTCATGTCTTTTCTTAAAGTTTGTAATTTTTCACTAAACTTCATTTCTTTCACCTCATCAAAAATTTTATTATTTATAGCTAAAAAATACTACCAACTTAAAGTTGTATTTTGTCAATTACAAGTTGCATTAGCATTTATTATATGATTATATTTACTTTTTAGCAAGTTTATAGTATAATTACTCCTGGTTGATTCTTTTATAAAAATTTAAGAAAGGAGAAATTTTAAAAATGTTTAAACCAAATAAGACTTATGTCTTTGCATTAGGTGGTTTAGGCGAAGTTGGAAAAAACATGTATTGTGTTATGCACAATGATGAGATAATAATAATAGATGCTGGTGTTATTTTTCCTGATGAAGAATTACATGGTATAGATTATGTTTTACCAGATTTTGATTTTTTAAAGAAAAATGAAAGGAAAATTAAAACTTTAGTAATTACTCATGGACATGAAGATCATATTGGAGCCATACCTTTTTTGCTACAAAATGTTAACATTCCATCAATTTTCGCATCAAATCAAGCCTATGCATTAATAAAAAAGAAATTAGAAGAAAAAAATATTAACTATAAGGGATTAAAATCTTATACTAGTAATGATAAACTAAAATTCAAAAATTTTGAAATATCATTTTTTAGAACAACCCACTCTGTACCAGATTCTCATGGAATATATATTAAAACCCCTAATGGAAATATTGTTCAAACTGGAGATTTTAAAATGGACTTAACACCTATTGGCCCTGTTGCAGATTTTGCTAAAATGGCAGAAATATCAAAAGAAGGAGTTACACTTCTTATGTCTGATAGTACTAATGCTTTAGATGAAGGATTTTCTTTATCTGAATCAAAAGTAGATGAGGCACTACATGAAGTATTTGCAAAACACACTAATAACAGATTAATTATTGCAACTTTTGCATCTAATATATATAGATTAAAACATATTATTGAAACATCAAAAGAATATGGCCGAAAGGTATGTATTTTTGGAAGAAGTATGGAAAATAATATTAATATTTCTATTGAAAGTGGATATATTGATGCTAAAGATGTTATTGTTTCACCTGAAACTGCTAATAATTTAAAACCAAAAGAAGTTGTTTTGTTATGTACAGGAACACAAGGTGAACCTTTGGCTGCATTATCTCGCATTGCAGATGGAATACATAAACAAATATCTTTAAGACCAGATGATATTGTTATATTTTCTAGTTCTGCTATTCCAGGCAATGCTACAAGTATTGCTAAAACAATTAATAATCTTTATCTAAAGGGAGTTAAAGTCTATACTACTTCTAATGATAAAGAAATTCATGCCTCAGGGCATGCAATGAGTGATGAATTAAAACTTATGATAAGATTAATTAATCCAAAATATTTTATGCCAATTCATGGAGAATACAGAATGTTAAAAAAACATGCAAAATTAGCTAATGAATGTGGAATACCACAAGAAAATACTTTTATATTAGATAATGGAGATATTCTTGAAATGGATAATGGAAAAATATGTTTAGTTGGAAAAATGGAAGTAAATGAATCTTATGTAGATGGTAATAGAATTGGAGAAGTCAGTGGAGCAGTTTTGAATGACAGAAAAATAATGGCTCATGATGGAATACTAGTAATAATAGCAAATATTAACATGGATGATAGAAAATTAATTGCTAAACCAATAATTACAACAAGAGGTTTTATTCTTATAAATGAAAATGAAGAATTAATAAATAGAATAGAAAAAATAGCTTCAAAAACTATTAATAATGAATTAAAAAACAAAATATCTACTTATACTGATGTTAAATCTATATTAACTAAAGAAGTAGTAAGCTTTATAAAAGAAGAAACAGGAAGAAGACCAATTGTTCTCCCAATATTATTAAATATTAAAAAATAGTTCTCAAAAATTTGAACTATTTTTATTTTTCTAAATAATCTGCTCCTTTATGAGGTTCTGTTTTTAATAAATTTTTATAATCTTGTTGACGTAAAACCTCATATGTAACAATAGCGACACAATTTGAAAGATTCAAAGCTCTTACATCAAGAGTCATAGGTATTCTCATACAATGATCTAAATTATTTTTTAATATTTCTTTAGGAATCCCAGTAGACTCTTTCCCAAATATTAAATAAATATTTTCATCTTTATTGCTATAATCAAAAAAGCTATGAGGCTTTTTACCATATCTCGTAAAATAATAATAAGTTCCTTTATTTTTACTTACAAAATCATTAAAATTTTCATAAACAAAATATTTTAATTTATCTATATAATTTACACCACATCTTTTAATAATTTTATCATTTAGTAAAAATCCTAAGGGTTCTATTAAATGTAAAGTAGCTCCTGTTGCCACACAAGTTCTCATAATATTTCCCGTATTTTGAGGTATCTCTGGTTCATATAACACTATATTAATCATTAATTACACCATAACCTTTTAAAAATTGTTCAACCATAGCTATTGTTAACTTATTATTAACACCTTCATCACTACTTATAAAATCTACTATTTTAGAATTACTAAATATAATAATTGAAGGATATGTATTTAATCTTTTAATTAAATCATTATGTTTATAGTTTTTATATAATTTAGATAAAACATTTTTTTCATCAGAATTATATCCAATGTTTAAATAAATAATAGTATCATTTAAATTTTCTTTTTTTATATAATCAATAAATTTATTTTCAAAACTACGACATGCTTTTTCACTAGTAGTGCAAGTATAAATAATTACAAAATCTCTTTCTGTTACTAAACTACTTAAATTATCATATTTAACTTCTTGTAATGTATTAGAAATAATAGGTATCCCAACTTTAACTTCATTATACTGTTTTAACCAAGAAAATAAATATAAAAAAATTATACAAGTAACTAAAACTATAACTAATAAAATAAAATAATTTTTAATTTTTATTTGCTTTTGCATTTTATCCACCTCTATATTATTATAATATCACAGAAATAAATTATAATAAATATTATGTTAAAAATAAATAAAATTTTACTTTTTATATATTTTAATTTACTAATTCATATGTAGTTTTAAATATCCTAAAGTCACTACAATATTCCATAACATAACTATTATCTTTCTTACAAATTATTATGCC
>CAZRBE010000063.1:0-5209 GCA_964598285.1 uncultured Mycoplasma sp. | reverse complement strand
GTTTTTGATATCATTACACCTTTATATGTTCCAAGCTCACTACGATGCCCTTCTTCTAAAATATCTTCAGGTGTAATATTAGTAAGCAATATTACACTATTATCTTTATAAACAGTATAATGTAAAGTAACATCTCCATGTACTTTGGAAAATAAAGTATCTGTTGGCAACTTTAATTCATAATTTTCAGTATTATCTTTTTTTGATATAGAAATTAATTTACCTAAAAAATTACCTTCTCTAATCGCAGGATAATACTCAAATGTCAACTTTTTATAAGCTAACATATTATATTTTCTAACAGATCTTTCTTTTTTTCTGAAATCATTTTCATTTATGTATTCAAAATGATACCCTAATTTCTTATTTGTCATATTACCTACCCCCTATATTTTGGTAACTTCTAATAAGTGCTTAAATTATAGCACAAACTAATAATTTTGTCAAATTTTATTGTAATACTTGCCGTAAAAATGTTCCAAAAAGTTGTCCATAATTTAATAATAAATTCATTATTATACTAAAAAATAAAATAGAAAACATTATAACTATTATTTTAAAAAATATATTTTCTTGAATTTTTATATTTAATTTATTCCACATATTCCTTTACCACCTATTCTTCTAATTGCAGTGCCAAAACTTCTTCCAATTTCCATTGCAGATTCTATAGCTCTTATTAAAGAATTTATTAAACTATAAGTAATATTTATTCCTCCAACAATAATACTTAATTCTTTTTTATTTAGTTCTTTCATATTAATTACAATCTAATGGTCTGACAAGCCCATCAATTACTCCTATTCCAAAAATTATTCCTGCAATTATTCCTATTATTCCCCAAGTTGATATACCTCCGATTACTCTATTTAATTCTTTATTTTTTAATTCTTTCAATTTCTTAATCCTCCATTAATTTTAATTGTCCATTTATTAAATTATAATGTTTTTTAAATAAATCCATATTACTTTTTCTATGAGAAATTAAAATTATTGATATTTCGCAATAATTATTTATTATTTCTTTTAAAATTTTCCTTTCTGTTAATAAATCAATTTCATTAAAACTTTCATCAAAAATAATTATCTTAGTGTTTTTTAATAGTGCTCGTGCAATTAATATTTTTTTTCTTTCACCTCCGCTTATATTTTTACCATTTTCCTCTAATACATAATTACTATTAAATTGTATTTGACATATTTTTATAACTTTTTGTATGTCTTTATCATTATCGTTTATTAATTTCAAATTATTATATATTGTATTATTAAATATTTTTTCATCTTGGGATACATAAGTTATACTATTTCTTACCCTATTTGCTTCAATAAAAGATAAATCAATATTATCCAATAATATTTTCCCTTCATATTCTACATATTTTAATAATGATTTTATCAAGGTACTTTTACCTACACCAGATTTACCAGTAATAAATATTAAATCTTTAGGAAATATTTCAAAATTAATATTTTTTAATATTTTTCTCCTATTAAACGAACATGAAACATTTTGATAAACTATATGAGAAAAAATATCATTTATAGTAATATTAAATTTTTCTTTATCTATTTCTAATAAATCCAATACTTTATTGACAGAGGTATTATACATTTTATACATAGCAATGCACTCGTTAATATTATTTAAAAATCCAATAAATAGATAAAAAACACTACTAAATAAAATAACATTAAAAATATTATAATTATTATTAAAATATATTGCGACAAAAACAACAATTATCATAAATATTTCTTCAATTAAATTAATTATTATTGTATAGGTATTATTATTTAAGTCATATTTATAATTTTCATCTAAAACTTCCTCATAACTATTCTGAATATTTAAAGCAACTTTTTTTTCTAATACTAAATTTTTTATTGAATTAAAAGCATCTAAAAATTGAAGTAGAATATTTGAATTTTTAATTTTTTTATCCTTTATAATCAAATAATTCTGATTAAAAATTCTTTGATATTTAATTGATATATAACTTGTTACGATAACTAATAAAAAAAATATTAATACATAATAAATATTATAAAATGACATAAATAAAATAACAGAAAATATTAATGTAAAATCAACAAAACATGATATAAAAACTTTAACTACAATATTTTTAAAATTTTCTATATCACTTGATATTGTCATTAATTCCCCAATATTAGAATTTAAATAATATTTATATGGAAGAAATAATATATGATTTATAAAAATTTCATTTACTTTTTTATCTATATCTTTATTTAATTTAATTATTATTTTATTTTTAAAATATGCAAAATTATTTTTTATTAAAGATATAAAAGTAAAAGTCAAAGATAGTAAAATAAAATAATTTGGATATTCAATAACTAATTTTAAATAATAATTAAAAATTAAAGATAAGAATATAAAAATAAGGGAAGCTGTAAAAATTTTAATTATTTTAAATTTATTAATAATTAATAATTCTTTTAATATTTTTATAAATCTATTATCTTTTACAATATTCAACTTATCTTTATGATTAAAAATAATAAATATTTCAGTGGTAATATCATTAAATTCTTCATAAGTCATTGTTTTTAAACCTATTGACGGATCATGAACAAGAATAGTTTTTTTCATAATATTATTTTTTAAAATAACTAAATAATGAAAATAACTTTTATCTTTAATAACATGAGCAATACAAGGCAAATATTTATAATTTAAATATGTTAAATTACTTTTTACTCCTTTGGCTACTAAACCTTTTTTCTGACTTGCTTGAATTAATTGTAATGCAGTAATTCCTTGATTAATTTTTTCTCCTACAATATCTTCTGTTTTTATCCTCCTCCCATATAATAAAAATATTGTTTTTAATGCTGCCACACCACAATCAAACATACTATTTTGTAATATATATTGCTGATTCATATATTATTGCCTCCATATATATTATCTGGTGCAAAATAAAAAAGACCTAAGTCTTTTCCATTAAAATAGTTTCAATATATCATTAAATGTAACATAAATCATCAATATTATTAACAATATAAACCCAATAGAATGAATAGTATTTTCTACTTTGGGATTAATTGGAGATCCTTTAATTTTTTCAATAATTAAAAATAAGATACGTCCTCCATCAAAAGCAGGGAAAGGAATCAAATTAATAATACCAACATTAATACTTAAAAGTGCTAATAAATATAAGATACTATTAAGTCCTTGAGTTTTATATTGATCGACTATGGAATAAATTCCAACTGGTCCACTCAATTGATTAACAGATAAATTTCCTGTTATTAAAGCTCCCAATATTTTAAACATTTGCTTAAATAAAGAAAGTTCTTGCTTAAAAGCAAATTCAAAAGATTTAAAGAAACCTCTTTCTACTTTTTTTTCTAAAGTAATTCCTATAACATAGACATCTTTACCATCATAGCTTTCTTTAACAGGATAAATAGTATAAGACTTATTGTCACCATTAGATTTTAAAACTTCAAATACTATTCCTTGTTCTTTATTTGCTAAAGTTATATATAATGATATATCATCAATATATTTTACTTTATTATCATTTATTGATAAAACCCTATCATTTTTTTCTAATCCTGCAAGTGCTGCCGGATAATTTTCTTTAACATCTCCTATAATAGGATCAAGATTAGATGCACCATAAATAAATCCTATCAATAAAAATAACAAAAAGGCAAAAATAAAATTAAATCCAACTCCCATAATCATTATTAAAAGTCGTTGTAAAAAAGTTTTATCTTGCATATTTCTTCCTTTGTGTTTTTCTTTGTCATATGAAATTTCTTCACCTGCCATAGAAACAAAACCTCCTAAAGGAATTGCTCTTATTGCATATTGAGTTCCATCTTTTGCAATTTTCTTAAAAACAACAGGTCCAAAACCTAAAGCAAATTCATATATATGTACCCCTGCTAATTTGGCAAATAAAAAATGCCCTAATTCATGAATAAATATAGTTAATCCTAAAATAAAAATAAATAATAATAACGTAACAATCATAATAATTCCTCCTATAAAATATTAATAAAAAATATATAAATAATAATTACGAAAATAAAACTATCAACTCTATCTAATATACCACCATGACCTGGTATTAATTTTGAAAAATCTTTTATTTTATAATTTCTTTTTATACTTGAAAAAAATAAATCTCCAAGTTGACCAGCAATAGTAAGAATTAAAGTAATAACAGTTATTAATAAGATATTAGCATTAGGATTTATTATTAACATATAAAAAATCACTGCTATAATTGTTCCTACAATTGATCCTACAATTGATCCTTCTATTGTTTTTTTTGGTGAAATTTTTTCACATAATTTATGCTTTCCTATAAAATTACCACCAATTAATGCAAAAGTATCAGTAAATATTGTTAATAAAATTAAGTAAATAAAAATATTTAAATCCATATTTCTAATTACAATGCATAAATTAAAAACCATTCCTAAAAAAATAACACTACCTGAAAAAAATAATGCATCTTCTATATTATATTTATTATTATCATTAATAAATATAATTAATAAGAAAAATACTAAAAAAATTGAAATTAATACTTTATAATCAATAGTTGAAAAAGTTGTATAAATATTACAAAAATATACAATAACAAATATTAAAATATAAGATAAAATTGATAATAATAATGGGAATTTTTTATCATTATATTTTGTATTTATCATTTCATACATAGAACATGCAGCCAACAAAACAGCAAATAACTTAAAAGCAATTCCTCCAATAAACAATATTGGAACAACAATAGCTAATATAATAATAGCACTAATAATTCTAGTCTTCAAAAATACATCACATCCTAACTATAAATAATTATACCCTGTAATTAAAAAAAATTAAAGTATTTCTTAATATTTTGTCTATTATTTAATTTATTTACAAAAAAAACCAACTACTTCTAGTTAGTAATTTATTATTAATCGTAGCATAAAAGCATCCGAATCTTCTGTTAATATGGTGGCTCCAGTGGGAATTGAACCAACGACACACGGATTTTCAGTCCGTTGCTCTACCAACTGAGCTATGAAGCCATATATGGCGGTTCCGATGGGACTTGAACCCACGATCTCCTGCGTGACAGGCAGGCGTGTTAACCACTACACCACGAAACCATTTGGTTGCGGGGATAGGATTTGAACCTATGACCTTTGGGTTATGAGCCCAACG
>CAZRBE010000062.1:1435-5239 GCA_964598285.1 uncultured Mycoplasma sp. | reverse complement strand
TAAATTCATTACACAAACATCAGGTCTTTCAGTTGTAGCTACTAAGGTAAAAACAGCATTTTTACTTTCAATATATTCTTTAATATAAGTACTATCTAAAATACCATCAATATTTATTTGATCAAGTTTTTTTTCAACTTCCTCTAATAATTTTTTTTCAATAATATTTTTCATATATAGAATGCCAACTTTAGTAGAAGTTTCTTTACCAATAATTTTTTCTTCAATTACTAAATTATTTGTTTTCATTCTTCTTCTTACCAAACCAATATTAGTTAAATAATTTTCATTAAAAGAATCTTTTGGACCACTAATAGTTTGTTCTGTTATTGGTTGCTCAATACTTCTTGATAAATTCTTTTTTGCCTCAACTGCAAGCAATTTATCAAATGCTTCAATATAAATAATTACAAAAGAATTATTTAAGTAATTATATATTTCAGTTTCTTTAGTTATTTCTTTAACATTATTACTAGGCATAGTATCTTTTAAATTAGTAAAAGATTTATCATTTTTAATTAAATTACTTATATTTTTTAAAATAAAATTATTAATAAATTTGCTGTCACATAAAGATTCTAAATATATTAAAGATATATTTATACTATTAGTATTTATATTTCTAATAGATATGTCAGAAGAATTATTATATTTTTGTTTTATTTTATCAATCATGAAAATCACTATCCTTAATAATTATTATTAACATAAATTAATATAAATATGATAAAACTATTTACTAAATAATAATTTTTATGTTATTATAGTATTAAATAATAGGGTGTGAGAGTTATGGTTATGAAAATTATTAAAAATAAATTAGTGTTGGTCTTATCTATAATAGGATTGGTTCTTATAGTAACTGGGATAACTTTAGCATTATTATCAATTAATTTATTAGGAATTAAAGAACAAGTAATAAATGTTGGTAAAAACTTTAATTTTAGTTATAATGAGCCAACAAATGCATTAACATTAGATGAAGATAATGTTTTAAGTGATAATGCTGGTAAAACACAGAGTGATTATTTTGATTTTAATGTATCATTAACTGCTAATGAAACAGTAAATTATTATATATATTTAACAATAGATAGTACATCAACGATTAGTAATACTGCAGTAAATGTATATTTAACTGATCAAAGTAATACTCAGATAGTAGCACCAAAAAGTGTTGCAGGTTTAATATCACATGAAACATATACTAACTCTTATTATTTATATGGGAAAAGTATCACTTCAAGTGGAACAACAGTAACACAATCTTATAGATTACGTGTTTGGGTTGATGAAGATAAAAGTTATTATATAAATGAAGGTGATGGAGTACATACTTTAGTTCAGGGAAGTGCTACATATAAATTTACAGTAAATGTAGCAACAGGAGTAATAGAAACACCAACATTAAGTAGTTCATACTTAACTTATGTTCCAACATTAGATAAAGATTTAACACAAGTATCTTTTGTAGGAACAGTAGATTTAACAAATGCTGTAACATTTAATAGTGCTACATCATTTGATTTATCAAGTGGACAAGATAATACTGTAACAGGATGGATAGAAAGTGATGGTGGAACAGGATATATCTTAAAGATAAGTGCAGGAGATGGAAAAAGAGTGTATGCTCCAAACACTTCATCACATTTATTTGATCGTTTTGATGACGTAGAAAATTATACAAAAGTATCAAGTGTAACAAGCATAAATTTTAATAATTATTTTGATACCACACTAGCCACAAATATGTCAAGTATGTTTGGTAGTAGTATAGCCACCAGTATAGATGTAAGCAGTTTTAATACTTCCAATGTAACTGATATGTCATATATGTTTACTCAGATTCACGCTACCAGTTTAGATTTAAGTAGTTTTGATACTTCCAATGTAACTGATATGTCATCTATGCTTAGTGGTAGTTTAGCCACCAGTATAGATGCAAGCAGTTTTGATACTTCCAATGTAACTGATATGTCATATATGTTTAGTTCTATTCAAGACGCCAGTTTAGATTTAAGCAATTTTGATACCTCAAAAGTAACAAATATGTCACATATGTTTGATGGCGGTTTAGTCACCAGTTTAGATTTAAGTAGTTTTGATACCTCAAAAGTAACAAATATGTCAAATATGTTTAAAGACAGTTTAGTCACCAGTTTAGATTTAAGTAGTTTTATTACCACAAATGTAACCAATATGCAGAGTATGTTTGAGAGTAGTAAAGTAACTAGTCTAGACTTAAGTAGTTTTGATATGAGTGGAGTAACTTATAAAAGTATGATGCTTTATAATGTAACAACTCTTACAAGTGCTTATGCAAAAACTAGTAGTGATGCTACAATACTAAATAATTTAAAACCAAATAGTGCAACATATACATTTGTTGTTAAATAATATAATAAATCCCTTTAATTGGGATTTATTTTTTGTTATACTTATATTGGTGATATTTATGAAAAAAGAAATAATGGATGGTAATACAGCATTAGCACGTGTTGCTTATAATTTTATTGAAACTGCTGCTATATATCCAATAACCCCTGCTTCTACTATGGCAGAACTTATTGATGTTTATAGTAGTAATGGTGTTAAAAATATTTATGGTGATAAGGTTAAAGTCGTTGAAATGCAAAGTGAAGCTGGTGCTATTGGAACAGTTCATGGTATGCTTTTAAATGGAGTTTTAGCTACTACTTTTACAGCATCTCAAGGGCTTTTATTAATGCTCCCTAATATGTATAAAATAGCAGGTGAAATGTTGCCTTGCGTTATTAATGTTGCAGCTAGAACTGTTGCTACTCATGCTTTATCTATAATGGGAGATCAAACAGATATTTATGCTTGTCGTGGAACTGGTTTTGCTATATTTGCTTCATCTTCTGTTCAACAAATTATGGATTTATCTTGTATTCCTTATTTATCCACTTTAACAGGACATATTCCTTTTATTAATTTCTTTGATGGTTTTAGAACTAGTCATGAATATAACAAAATAAATGTTGTTGATAGTAGTATATATAAATCTATGATAGATAACAAATCTCTAAAAGAGTTTAGGAATAGATCACTTGATATAGATAATCCTAAAACTTATGGTACTAATCAAGGAGATAGTATTTATTTTCAAGCTATTGAATCTCGTAATAAATTTTATGATAATTTACCTGATATTGTTAATTCTTATATGGAAAAACTTAATGATAAATTATCTGCATCTTACAAACCTTTTAATTATTATGGTAATCCTAAAGCTAAAAGAGTAATTGTTGCCATGGGTTCTGTTTGTTCTACAATTAAAGAAACAATTGACTGTTTAAAAGAAGATATTGGTTTAATAGAAGTACATCTTTATAGACCATTTTCTTTAAAATATTTTTTAAATATTTTGCCAAAAACAGTTAAGACAATAGGTGTTTTAGACAGAGGAAAAGATTTAGGTAGCACTGGAGAACCATTATATTTAGATGTTGTTGATATTATAAATAAAGCAAATCTTAAAATAAGAGTAGTAGGAGGGATATATGGATTATCTTCTAAAAATACTACTTGTAATGATATAGAAGCTTTGTATAATTTTTTATCTCAAAAAAATATTCATAAGTTTACTTTAGGTATTGTAGATGATGTTACTAATTTATCTTTAAATCCTACTTCTACTATGTTTAATAATAATTGTGATGAAATGTTAATATATGGTTATGGTTCTGATGGTATGGTTACAACTTCTAAAGATATTTTAACTATTATTGGAGATAATACAGAGTTAAATGTTCAAGGATATTTTGAATATGATAGTAAAAA
>CAZRBE010000062.1:0-1425 GCA_964598285.1 uncultured Mycoplasma sp. | reverse complement strand
ATCTGGTAGTGTTACAAAGTGTCACTTAAGATTTAGTAATAAAGAAATTAAAAGTAGTTATTATATAAAGCATCCAAGAATTATTGTTTGTACTAAAGACAGTTATTTAAAGAAATATAATATTGTAGGCAATATAAAAGAAAATGGAATATTTATTTTAAATACTAATAAAAACACTTCTGAATTAAGTTCTATTTTACCTATAGAATTGATAGATATTTTAAAGAAAAAAAATATTAAATTTTTTATAACAGATGCTAATGACATAGCTATAAAAAATAATATACCTAATAAAATAAGTATGATTATGGAAGCAATTATTTTAAAAGTTACTAATCTTTATGATTTTAATAAAGCATATGATAATATTACTGAAAGAATTAAGAAGAACTTTAGTAAAAAAGGAAAGAATGTTGTTGAAAGTAATCTTAATGCTTTAAACGATGCTTTTTCTAAGCTTATTTTAGTTGATGTAAATAAGCTTACTTCCCAATTTAATATAGAAAAAACTGATGATACTATCTTTTCTAAGTTAGATCATTTATGTGGAGAATTAGTTAAAGTTAGCGAGTTTAAAGGAAGAGAAAGTGGAGTTTTTGAACCATCTTTAGCAAGTCTTGAAAAACGTGGTTTAAGTAATATTGTTCCTTTCTATAATAAAGATAAATGTATTATGTGTAATATGTGTAGTTTTGTTTGTCCTCATGCTGTTATTAGACCTTATTTGTTAACAGAAAAAGAATATGAAAATTCACCTAATTACATTAAAGAAACTGTTAAAGATATTATAATTGATGAAAACAAATATAAATTTACAATATGTTTATCCTCACTTGATTGCACTGGCTGTTCTTTATGTACTAGTGTTTGTCCTACTAAAGCTATAACTATGGAAGAATTAAAAGAAAGCGAAATAAAAAGATATAATTATTTAGAAAAAAATATAACTAAAAAAGAAGTGCTAAATAAAGATACTATAAAAGGATTAGGATTTGTAGAACCAAAGTTTTCCTTTAGTGGTGCTTGTGCAGGATGTGGTGAAACACCTTATTTAAAAATATTATCACAACTTTTTGGAGATGATTTAATTATTGCTAATGCCACTGGATGTTCATCAATTTATGGTGCTAGTGTTCCATCTACTCCTTATAATATACCTTGGGCTAACTCTTTATTTGAAGATAATGCTGAATTTGGTTTAGGGATTAGATTATCAGAAGATTTTATGAAAGAAAAGATAAAAAGAATCTTTGAAGAAAATAAATCTAAATTGAATAGTCATAATAAAAAATTAGTTACGGAATATCTTAGTAATTATTCTAAAGAAGTTTCTATTAAAGTATATGAAAATTTTGATTATACTGATTTTAAAGAAATTATACCTTTAAAAAAATTTATAAAAGAAAAAACTATATGGGCAGTAGG